>CALKWG010000041.1 GCA_938004315.1 uncultured Spirochaetaceae bacterium | reverse complement strand
GGGCGACGCTCAGGACGAGGACGAAGAGGCCGACCCGCTTCAGGGTCTCGCTGAACTTCGCGAAGTCCAGGGGCTTGGTGATGTAGAGATTGCAGCCCTCCCGGTAGCATTCCTCGACCTCGCGCGGGTCGTCCGTGGTCGTGAGCATGATCACCGGGATCGTGCGCAGGGCCGGCTTCGACTTGATGGCCTTCAGGGCCTCCACCCCGTCCATGACCGGCATGCGTATGTCGAGGAGCACGAGGCAGGGACCCAAGCCCGTCGACCCGGCGGCGCTATTCCCCTCCAGGTGGTCCAGGAGCTCCTTGCCGTTCTGGAAGCGGATCACCGGATTGGCCAGGCCCGCGTCGCGCAGCTGCTCGACGATGAGCTCGGCGTGGCCGTCGTCGTCCTCGGCCACCAGTATCGTTACGTCCTTATTCATCGTTTCCCCTCCGTAATCGCCGGTAGGCGTAGCCAGATGAGCGCGCCGCCGTCCGGCGAGCCCGCGGCGCCGACGGCCCCGCCGTGGCGCTCGGCGATCTTCCGTACGTGGGCCAGGCCTAAGCCTTCGCCCTCTACCCCCCCGGCCGGCTCGGCGCGGTAGAAGAGCTCGAAGAGCTTCTCCTCGTGCCCCGCCGGGAAGCCTTTGCCGTTATCGGCCAGCTCATAGCGGACCCAGCGCCCCTCATCGAGCGCCCGAACCGTCAGCCTTAGCGGCCGCTCAGGCGAGCGATATTTTATCGCGTTATCGATGATGTTCGAAAGGGCCGCCGCAAGGAGGTCATGATCGCCGATGCAGGGCGGCAGCTCGCCTATGTCGACGACGGCGCCGGCGGATTCCAGCTGATGCTTAAAGGCGGCCGCCACGGCCTCGACCATGGCGCGCATATCCAGGCGCCGGGGGGCGTACGGCGCGCACCCGGTCCGGGAGATGGACAGGATGCCGTTAATCAGCCTATCCATCCGCTCGGTAGACGAGCGGATGAAGCCCAAGGCGCGTGGGATGCGCTGTTCGAGGAGCTCCGCCGCGCGCTCGCGCCAAGCCCCGGCGCCGCCGGCCGCGTGCTCACCCGCGGCCAAGGCGGCGAGCTCGACCGCGGCCTTCTCTAGTTGCGCCCCGAAACCTTGTATATTCACCAGGGGCGAGCGGAGGTCGTGGCTGGCCACGTAGAGGTAGCGCTCCATCTCGGCGTTACGCGCCTTGAGCTCGGCCAAGAGCCGCTCGCGCTCGAGCTCGGCCAGCTTGGCCTCGGTGATGTCCTCGGTGATGGTGAAGAAGTAGCCGGGCGTAGGCGAGCTTACCGTGATGCGGAAATATTTGCCCATCGGCTCGAAATGGGTCTCGAAGCGCTCGCTCTCGCCGCTCGTCGCCGCGCGGGAGAAGGCCTCGAAATACGGCGGCTCGCCCGTGCCGTAGAGCTCGCTGGCCAGGCGCCCTATAGCAGCGTCCCGCGGGATACCGGTAGAGGCCGAGTAGGCCGGGTTGACGTCGAGTATCATATAGTCGACGGGCCTACCGGCCTCGTCATACACCAGCTTATGGTAGGCGCCGACCTCGCCCATGCCTTGGAAGAGGCGGCTATAGCGCATTTCGCCTTCGCGCAGGGCCTCCTCGGCTGCCAGCCGGTCGCTGATATCGCGGGCCGCCGCGATGATCTTTCCCTCGTCCAGGCGCGAGCGCCATTCGAGCTTACGATACGAGCCGTCGGCGCAGCGGAAGCGATTGACGAAGTCGACCACCTCGCCGCCGGCGGCCAGCCGGTCCGTTATGGCCCGCGAGGCTTCCAGATCGTCGGGGTGCACGAGTTCCAGGAAGGGGCGGCCTTCAAGCTCGGCGACGGGCCAGCCGAGGACGCTCTCCCACTGCGTGTTCACGCGCTCGAAGCGCCCGTCGGGAGTAGCCACGCAGAGGAGCTCTAAGGCGGTCTCGAAAAAACGGTCCATGCCCTCAAGTATAGACGGGCGCGCCTACGGCGCAAGGCGTTCCGGGGCGCGAGACACGCGGCCTTCCGCCGGGGTATACCATAGCTCATTATGGATACAGCTAACGCCGCGCCGCCGGCGAACGCCGCCCCGCTAAGGCGCGACGCCTTCGTCTGGTCGCTCTACCTCCAACTCGGGCTCTTCGCCTTCCTCCTCACCATGGTCGGGCCGATGGTGCCCTACCTGCGCGACGAGTTCGCCATGGGCTACGCCCTGGCCGGCCTCCACCAAAGCGCCTTCGCCTTGGGCATGGTGCTTATGGGCCTATTCTCCGACCGCGTCATCCGGCGCTTGGGGCTCACCGTCAGCCTCTACGGCGGCATGGCCGACATGATGCTCGGCCTCCTTATCATGATCCTGGCCCGTTCTCCGTATCTGACCCTGGCCGGGCTCTTCGTGATGAGCCTGGGCGGCACCGTGGCCCTGGCGGCCATCCAGACGGCCTTCGCCAACGGCCCCGAGCCGCATCGCGGCGCCATGATCATGGAGGCCAACGTCGTAGCCTCCGGTACGACCATGCTCGTGCCCCTGACGCTCTTGGCGGGTACGGGCTTAGGCCTAGGCTGGCGCGTCGTCTTCCCCGCCGGGCTCGTCGCCTTCCTGGCGGTCTCATCCTTCGGCCTGCCGAGCATGCGACGGCACCAGGCGGGCCGGGACGAGAAGGCCGACGCCGGCGGCGGGAAGCTCGGCTCAGGCTATTGGCGCGCCTGGGCCATGGTGTTCCTGGGCGTCTCGGTGGAGTGGGCCGTGGGATTCTGGTGCATGACCTATCTCCTGGGCCTGCCTGGCGCGACCAGGGAGCTGGCGGCCGCCGGCACCGTGGTCCTGGGCCTGTCCGCCATGGCCGGCCGCTTCATCGCCAGCCGCTTAGGTACGCGAGTAACGAGCGAACGTTTGATGGCCGTCGCCGCGATCCTAACGGCCGCGGGCTTCCCGCTCTACTGGTCCAGGATGAATACGCCGATCGCCTTTATTGGCCTGGCGCTCTGCGGCCTGGGCTCGTCGAACTTCTACCCGCTGGGCTTCGCCGTCGCGCTGCGCCACGCCAGGGGCAACGCGGCCAAGGCCAGCTCCTACATGCCCATAGCCTCCGGCTCGGCCATAGGGTTGGCGCCCTTCCTCCTGGGCCGCCTGGCCGACCTCACCGACATGCGCATCGCCCTGTGGTATATCCCGGCGGCGCTGGCCGCGATGGGCTGGATGATGATCCGTGAGCGAAAAAGCTCTTAGTTAATAAAAACGCCGCGCGACCGGTTCGAACCGGCCGCGCGGCGGAACTTAGGCCTGCGGCCTAAGCGTGACGGCGCTTACCAGCGGCCGCGGCCGCCGCGGCCGGGCATGGAAGGCCTGCCGCCCTGCGCGCCGGGGGCCATCATGCCGCCGCGGCCGTATTGGGACAGGTCATAGTCCTTGCCGCCGACGTTCAGCTTGGTAGCTTGGAAGAAGAAGCTATCCGCGGCGAGCGGGACGGGCTGGGCGTAGCCCTCGAGCTTGACGGCGGCGCCTTCCTTGAGGGCATCGATGAAGCCGTAGAGCATGCCGGGGATGCGCACGTAATAGGTCTTGCCGCCCGAGACCACGGCCGGATGGCCCTGAACCAGGTTGATACGGCCCTCGATCTTCACGAGCTCCTGCGGCTGGGCGGCCTGCGCGGGAGCGCCCCACATGCCCTGGGCCGAGACGGCGGCGACGCCCGCGAGGGCGATAAACAGAATCAGTACGACACGCTTCATAACGAACTCCTTAAGTCCGTAGTATCGCCGGCCACAAGGCCGGCGTCCGTTCTCCTTCGGCGTATACTACTAAGCAGGAAGCGTGCCAAAATGAAAAACGGGAAATATATAAATTTATTTGTATATAATAAAAAGAATTATAAATCATCACCAAAGGCTAGCCACGCCGGCGCCGGCTAGGAAGAGCCATGAGCTGTGGGCAATAATTTCACATCGTGAAAGCTTTACTCGAAAGACTCGTGGGCCGGCTTATCCGCGCCTTGAGACCCTTCATGGTCAGCCGCTTGCGCAGGCGGCGGCGGGAAGCGCAGCTCTATGCGCGCCCCTCCCGCGGGGGAGGCGAGCGCCTTGATCGTGCCGCCCATACCCTCCATAAAGGCCTTGCAGAGCGCCAGGCCCATGCCCGTACCCTGTTCACCGTTCGTCCCTAAAGTCAGCACGGTCCGACCCGGCTGGAACAGCCGTTCGAGCTGAACCGACCTAAAGCCCACGCCCTCATCCTCGACCGCTACGAGGACGCCGCCGTCGGGCGACGCTGAAAGCGTCGCCTTGATCGCGCCGCCGGCCTTGGAGTACTTCACCGCGTTGGATAGGACGTTCCTGAAGACCGTGGCGGCGGCCCGCTGATCAGCGCCGGCCAGGAGCCCGCCTCCGGGGCTGAGCTCGACGCGCACGCCCTTGGCCTCCGCCTGCGCCGCGATATCGGCCGCGGCCTCGGCCAGGATGAGCCCCAGGTCCAAGGGCTCGAAGAGCAGGGCCATCTTGCCCGACTCGCTCCTGGCCCAGGCCACCAGGTTATCTAAGAGCTTGGCGGCCCGTTCCAGGCCCTCGCAGAGCGTGGCCACGCTCTCGCGCTTGTCGTTCAAGTCCCCTTCGTACTCGAGGAGCTGCGATCGGGTATAGCGGGCCGCGCTCCCCAGGGGAGCCCGGAGGTCGTGGCCGAGGACGCCGATCAGGGCATCTTTCATCGCGACGAGCCTGGTCAGGCGCTCGCCCTTGGCCCGGAGCTCCTCGCCGGCTACGGCGAGCTCCGATTCGCGGCGCACGGCGGAGAGCATGAAGTAGCCGAAGAGGTTGAAGAAGGCGACGAGCACGGCCATGAGGTAGCTGAAGGCCCCGAATCGGCCCTCTTGATAGAGGGTCGGAGGCGGCGAGCCGGCCGCGACGGCTATCACCCGGCCGAACGAAGCGGCGGCGACGGTAACGAAATAGACGGCGGACACGCGGGCGGCGCCCCGATAGCTCCCGCGGAGGCCGCGGAGCGCTACGCCGGCGTCGAACAGGGCCAAGGCGCCTAGTACGGACGAGAAGATAACGATGCGCGCGCCTACCGCGGCCGCTTCAAGCACGAACCAGGCCGCCGCGGCGAGCGGCAGGGTGAGGTAAAGGAAGCTCGGGAAGCCGCGGCCTAGGCTGAAGCGCCACAAGGCGTGGCCGAGGAGCAGCACGCTCGCCAGGAGGGAGACGTTCGACAGGGCCAAGAGCGCATACGGCAGCCCGCCCGCCTGAAAGGCCGTGCCCGCCATGCCTATGGCCAGGAGGGCCTGCCCGCCGAGCCAAAGCCCGGCCCCGGGGAAACGGGCCCGGGCGGCGTACAGCGTGCAGGAAAAGACGAAGCTGCCGAGGTAAAAGGCGGACAGGGCGGCGAGCAGGGTGAATGAATCGAGGCGGTCGAGCCAAGCGACGGACATACGGCCTTAGTATAGGTTCCTAAGCGCGATTTTTCACGGGGGCCCCTCGCCTAGGCAGCCCTCGGTCAGGCCGTATTGCTCGTCGTGCTGGCCCTCGCCCGCGGGCTCCACGTGCACCACGATGTCGTAGACTCCGTCGATGCGCTCCTTGATGGCCTCCTCGACCTTCTGGGCTATGCCGTGCGCCCGGCGCACGCTCATGCCGCCGTCCACCTCGATGTCGAGGTCGACGTCGTAGACCGAGGCCAGCTTGCGGACCCGCACGCGGTGGGGGTTGCCCGCCCCGTCCACCGAGCGCACCGCCTCGAAGACGGCCCGATAGAGCCTTTCGTCCGCGCGGCCGTCCATAAGCTCGTCGTTCGCCTCGCGGAAGATGCCGACCGCGGATCGCATCACCCAGAGGCCCACGGCTACGGCCAGGGCGGGGTCCAGGATAGGCAGCTTCAAGGCCAGCGATAGCCCCAGGCCGACGAGCACGGCCGAGGACATGATCACGTCGTTGGCCATGTTCTTGCCGTTGGCGACGAGCATAGACGACGAGGCCTTCTTACCCATGGCGAACTGCGACCAGGCCAGGCCCAGCTTGCCGGCTATGGACAGGCCGGTGACCCAGAGGGCCAGCGGATCGGGCAGCGGGGGGAGCTCGCCCGAGGCCAGGCGCGAGGCGGCCGACAGGAAGAGCTGGGCGCCGGCGAAGAAGATGACGAAGGACAGTATCGTCGTCGCCGAGGTCTCGGCGCGGGCGTGCCCGTAGGGGTGCTCGCGGTCCGAGGGCTTGGCGATGACGCCGGCCGCGACCAAGGCGACCATCGATATGACCACGTCGGTGGACGAGTCGATGCCGTCGCCGACGACGGCCAGGGAGCCGGCGAGGAAGCCGGCCAGGAGCTTGGCCGCGGCCAAGGCGGCGTTGCCGACGAGGCTGACGAAGGCGGCGCGGCGGATGAGCGTAGTCCGTTCGAGCATCGGGGCAGTATAGGCCGCGCCGCCGGGCGCTTCAATACCGGCGCCGCCGGCTCGGCGACGGCGGCGGCGCGATTCCGCTAAAGCGGCCGCGTAGGGCGCCGATACACCGGATGTAGGATCGGCCCGCCGCCGCCGGACGAACGCGCGATCGAACGGCGGCGGCGGGCCGGGACTCAAGGAACGCACGTTCACCGGCTTAGGACCGGAGGGGCGTACTAGGAAATCGACACGAGTTTACGGCAAGGACGCCGGGCGGCCATGTAAGTGCCGCCGCTTCTATGGAAAGGAGAAAGGTTATGATAATCAATCACAACCTCAGTGCGATGTTCGCTAATCGCTCCCTCGGAGTGACCAACGGCAACGTAGACAAGAACATGGAGAAGCTCGCCTCCGGCCTCCGGATCAACCGGGCCGGCGACGACGCTTCGGGCCTCGCCGTGTCTGAGAAGATGCGCTCCCAGATCCGCGGTCTCCAGAGGGCGAGCAAGAACGCCCAGGACGGCATCTCGTTCATCCAGACTGCAGAGGGCTTCCTCCAAGAGACGCAGGACATCATCCAGCGCCTCCGCGAGCTGTCCGTACAGGCCTCCAACGGCATCTACACCGCCGAGGACCGCATGCAGATCCAGGTCGAGGTGTCCCAGCTGGTGGACGAGATCGATCGCATCGCCAGCCATGCCCAGTTCAACGGCATGAACATGCTCACGGGGCGCTTCGCCCGCGAGACCGGCGAGAACGTCGTTACCGGCTCGATGTGGTTCCACATCGGCGCCAACATGGACCAGAGGGAGCAGGTGTACATAGGCACCATGACCTCCAAGGCCCTGGGCGTGAAGAACGTCGGCGACGATTCCATCATGTCTATCTCCAGCCCCGATAGCGCCAACCGCTCCATCGGCGTGCTGGACGCCGCGCTCAAGAAGGTCAATAAGCAGCGCGCGGATCTCGGCGCCTACCAGAACAGGCTCGAGCACGCGATCAAGGGTATCGACATCGGCGCCGAGAATATGCAGGCCGCCGAGAGCCGCATACGCGACGCGGACATGGCCCACGAGATGGTCGAGTTCACCAAGAACCGCATCCTGGCCCAGGCCGGCAACGCGATGCTGGCGCAAGCCAACCAGAAGACCCAGCAGGTCATGCAGCTCCTCCAGTAAGCCGAAGCCGCGTGGACGTGACCGCCCGGGACGTAAGTTCCGGGCGGTTTTTTTTCTAGACACCTCTCCGCGCTTGACTCGCCTTCCACCACCTCGCTATAAAGTTGCGTACGCAACTTTATAGCGAGGTGTTTCAATGGACGACGCGATTTTCGTCACCGGCGCGACCGGTAACGTAGGCAGGGAGACGGCTCGCCGTCTACTAGCCCGCGGCAGGCGGGTCATAGCCGCCAAGCTGCCGTCCGAACGGACGGCCGACGAGGAGGGCCTTAGCTATCGGGAGTTCTCGTTCGAGGACCCGGCGAGCTGGGAGCGCTGCATGGACGGGGCCGACCGGGTCTTCCTCATGCGGCCGCCGCACATCTCGAACATAAAGCGCGACATGCTGCCCTTCATGCTCTACCTCAAGGAGCGCGGGGTGAAGCAGGTCGTCTTCATGTCGGTGCAGGGCGCGGAGCGTAACAAGATCGTGCCGCACCGCGCCGTAGAGGACTACCTCATGGAGCTAGGCCTGCCCTACACGATCGTCCGGCCGAGCTTCTTCATGCAGAACTTGACGACGACGCACCTAACAGAGATCCGCGATGAACGGCGGCTCTTCGTGCCCGCAGGCGCGGGGCGTACGAACTTCATCGACGTCCGGGATTTAGGCGAGCTTTGCGCCTGCCTCTTCGAGGGCGGGAAACATATCGGCAAGGCCTACACCGTCACCGGCGAACGCAGCTATTCTTACGGCGAAGTAGCCGAGCGCCTCTCCGCGGCGTTGGGGACGACGATACGCTATGAATGCCCGGGGCCGCTACGCTTCCTGGCCTACCATCGGTCGCGCGGCAGGACCTTAGGCATGAGCGCGGTGATGCTGGCGCTATATTCCGTGGTACGCTTCGGTAAGGGCGACATCAGTACGAATACCACGGCCGAGCTTCTAGGACGGTCCCCGCGGAGCCTGGACGCGTTCATAGCCGATCATCTAGGCTACCTGCGAGGTAGCGCGTAGTGCACGAGGTTCCCGGCGGCTTCGGCCGCTCCATTTCGATCATCAACCGCAAAGCTCTGGGTTATTTCTCCCGGCGCTTGAAACCCCTGGGCTTAGGTCCCGGCCAGCAGGCCTATCTCTTGGCCCTGGCGCCGGGGGAGACGGCGACCCAAGAGGAGCTGGCCCGCCGGCTTTGCGTGGACAAGGCCAACGTATCGCGCGCGGCGCGCGGCCTAGAGGACTTAGGCTACCTCCGCCGGGTGCGCTCGGGCGACGACGCGCGCGCGGTCGAGCTCTCCTTGACCGCGGGCGGGCGGGAGGCGCGGGAGGCGGCCGAAAGGATAGCCGCCGATTGGATAGCCTTGCTCCGAGGCGCGCTCCCGGCCGACGAGTGGCGCGCAACCGAGGCCGCCTTAGAGCGCATCGCCGCGGCCTTGAACGAGCATGAAATTACCTCTACCTAAAGGCCGCAAGACGCGGAGCCCTGCCATCGGAACTCGAATACCGGGGTAAAAACCCGATAATCGTGTAATAATGGTGTATCGTTATGGTATGGCGGTCATGGAACATCGAACTACCTTCGCCCTCGACGCCGAGACGATCCGACGGCTTAAACGGCTCGCCGCGGCATGGCAGGTTTCGCAGGCGGAGGTCGTTCGCCGCGCCCTGGAACGCGCCGAGGCGGCATGGATCGAGACGGATGAGCGAGCCGCGAACAGGCTACTAGATTTCCATCGGCGCGGGGGGCTCGCCGCGGAGGAAGCCGCGGCGTACCTCGCCGAGGTAACGGAAAGCCGGTCGGACTGGGTACGGGGCGCATGATACTCCTGGATACGGACTACCTCATCGGTATGCTCGTTCCCGGATCGATCGAGTCCGATCGGACGCTCGCCTGGTATCGACGCGAGGAGCTCTGTACCTCGTCGGTTTGTTGGTACGAGTTCCTCTGCGGCCCCGTCACGGACGAAGCGGTAGAGCTCGTCCGCGGCATGATAGGGGACCGCATCATTCCCTTCACGGCTGATCAGGCGACCGAGGCTTCGCGCCTCTTTAACGCCGTCGGCCGCGCGCGTCGCCTGCGCGTAGGCGCCAGGATAGCCGCGGGCGCCCTCTTCGCGAACGCGCGGCTCGCGACCAATAACCGGGAAGATTTCTCCGCCTTCGTAGCCCTGGGCCTCGAGCTGGCGTCGCCTTAGGCCCCCGGCCCCGCGGATGAGACGAGGGGGTAGCGCAGAAGCCCGGAGCGGCCGCGCCGTTACGGCCGCGCCGTTACGGGGATGCCGCGAGGACTTCGGAGCGAGGGGGAGCCGCGTCGCTCGCCGCGGCGGGGCCTACGGCGACGCGGCGGCCCGAGCCGGGTTCGCGACGCTCCCCCTACGGCCCCCTCGGCTTGCGCGCCGTCGGGGCGGCCCGTATAATGCCGGCACCATGAACGACGCCCAACGCTCGATACGACGGGAGATCCTGGAGCGGGTCTTCCCCGACCTCCGCTACGGGGGCGACCCGGACGTCGAGCGCTATTTCGAGCTGCGCGCCGCGGGGCGCATGCTGGACGCGCTGGCGGTGTACACGGGCCGCTTAAAGCCGCGCTACCCGGACGACGGGAAGCGGGTGACGCTCTTAAAGCTCTACCGCCTGCGCTCGCCCTCCTACCACGAGTTCCTGGAGGGGCTCCTCATGGAGCGGGCGGACTTCATCATCGCCCGGCTCAAGGCGAATATCGACGCGCTGGCCGGCCCCTTGGACGGGGTGCCGCTCAAGGACACCTACGCGGTGCTCAAGGCGGTGGAGCGCGTGGCGCGCCTCCTTCCGGGCGACGAGACGGCGGCCCTGGCCTTCGTGGGGACCTACGACGAATACGCCAAGATCCTGTCCTACCGCTACGCGGACATGACGAAGCTCGCCTACCTCCTGTCGGAGTTCTACCGCCAGGCCAGGCTGGACGAGGACGAGTCGCCCGACTTCGTGGAGCTGAGCCGGCGCGAGGCGGAGGAGCGTCGGCGCGAGGCCGAGGAGCGCGAGAGGAAGAATTTCTTCGACCTGTCCAAGATCGAGTTCGACGCGGCGGACGTGCGGCGCATCGAGATCCCGGCGGGCCTGGAGCGCGACGAAGACAAGGTGCTGGCCTACTGCCACCGCTACTGGGCCTACGCCGGCGACCCGGGCTTCGAGCGCATCATCTGGCTCTACTCCAAGAAGTACGGGACGCGGCATTACGAGGTCTTCAAGGCGATCAAGACCGGCCGCGAGCGCAAGTACTCGGACGACGATATCCTGAGCCTCGTGGCCACGACGATAGCGGAGCGCTATTCGTACACGGTGCGGGGCGACCTCTATATGCAGGCGGCCTGGCGGCAGATCAAGGCCTCGCTCTACGCCAAGCCCGAGGCTGCCGTGGCCGGTTCGCCCGCGCCAGCCGCGGCGCGGAAGGTCCCCGTGGCCGCCAAGCCGAAGGCCGCGGCCCGAAAGTCGTCGGCGACCAAGGCGCCGTCGCCCCGGGGCCCGGCCTCGGCGGCCGCGGCTCGGAAGCCGGCTGCCCGGAAGCCGGCGGCCGAGCCGAAAGATCCCGCGGCGGCGCTGACCCGGGCTCCGGCGCGGCGGCGCCCGGCGGCCTTGGCGCCCGCGCCCGGGCGCGCCGACCCCGCCCTGCCGCCGCGCGTGGCCGGCGGCTCGATCTCCGACCGCATCAGGAAGCTCTCGGGCAAGGCCTACGACGTGTATCGGGAGATCTTCCTAGCCAAGCTCCGGCCGCACATTCGCTTCAGGCTCGTGAAGGCCAGGACCAAGGCCTCGGCCGGCGGCGAGCTCAACCGGGCGGAGAATTTAGTCTACGAGTTCATGGCGGCCAATTACGCCAACCCCTATATGGACTGGGCCGCCAGTAACCACAAGGCCGAGATCACGGAGCTGGGCTTCGAGCTGCCGAGCCTAGACGGGGTTATAGAAGATTGTTATAAGACGATAGCTAAATAGCCGCGAGAGGGGTCGCCGGGGTCGATCGCCGAGGGCGGCGCTCCGACGCCTCGCGGCGCCGGGCTAGATCCTAGAGCGGGGTGCGCCCGCGCAGGGAGCGGGCCAGGGTCAGGCGGTCGGCGTATTCCAGGTCGCCGCCCACGGGGATACCGGTGGCCAGGCGGCTGACGCGCGCGCCCGATCCCTCGAGCTCGCGCTTCACGTACAGCGCCGTGGTGTCCCCCTCGACCGTGGGGTTGGTCGCCAGGACGACCTCCTTGGCGCCCAATCGCGCGACGCGCTCGCGCAGGCGCTCCAGGCCCAGGGCCTCGGGCCCGACGCCGTCCAGCGGCGAGATGAGCCCGCCGAGCACGTGATAGAGGCCGTGGTACTCCCGCGACGCCTCCAAGGTAAGGACGTCCTGGGCCTGCTCGACCACGCAGATCACGCCTCGGTCGCGGACCGGGGAGCTGCAGACCGGGCAGGGGTCGTCCTCGGTATACGCGCCGCACTCGGAGCAGAAGCGCACGCGCTCCCGCAGGGTCGCGATGCGCTCCGAAAGGAGCTCGGCGAAGCTCGGGTCGGCCTTGAGCAGGTGGAAGGCCATGCGGGCGGCGCTCTTCTTGCCTATGCCCGGCAGCCGGGAGAGGAGGGTGACGAGCTCCTCCAGCGCCTTCATCGGTCCCCGCCGAAGATCGACGAGAGGTCCCCTAGGCCGCCTGCGGAGCGCGAAAGCTCGGACTGCAGGGCTTCCTTGACCTTGGCCGAGGCGTCGTTATAGGCGGCGCGCACGAGGTCCTGCACCATGCCGCGCTCCTCGGGGGCCATGAGCTCGGGCGCTATCTCCACGGACAGCATCTCCATGCCGCCGTTCAGGGTCACCTTGACCATGCCGCCGCCGGCCGAGCCGACGGCCGAGACGGCGGCGACACGGGCCTGGGCCTCCTGCATCTGGCGCTGGACGGCCTGCGGGTCGCGCAGCATCTTCATGATATCGTTCAGGTCCATGCGTTCCTCCTATGATCCATGCGGCCGCCGGCGCGCGGCGGCTGATCCAAATCGCGGCTGATCGGGCGATCCGGCGGGCTACTCGCCCTCGCGGCCGGCACCGCGCCCCTGGCGGGGCTCGATGCGCCGTCCCCTGAAGACCCGCTCCACGATGGCCACCGGATCCGATGGCTCGTCCTCCGCGTCGTCGTCCGATTCGTCGCGCGCGCTCGGCCGGGCGGCGGTCTCTCTCGGGGCGGCCTGCTCGGCGGCGCGGGGCTCCACCCTCAAGGAGCGGCCGCTCAAGTCGGCTACGCGCTTGGCGACCGCCGCGGCCTCTCCGAGCACGGTGGACGCGTCGTAGCCGTTGGCGCAGGGTATGACGATCTTGTCGCCCTCGACGAACCAAGGGCCGGAGCGATCCAGGCACATGGACAGGACGAGCTTGCTCTTGGCCAAGGCGGCGACCACGGCGGTCTTGAGCGCCGCGGCGTCTACGCCGTCAGCCCCGGCCGCGCCGCGGTCCTCGTCGACCCCGTCGGGGCCGTTACGCTCGTCCTCCCGGAGCCCGTCGCCGTCGAGCAGGTCGTCGTCGGGTGGGGTTATCGTTGCGGCTTGGCGGCCGACCGGGGCGGCGACGGCCGGGCTCGCGGCGGCCGGCGCCTGCGGCGGGACGCCCGGCCCGTGAGACGGGGCGCGGTCAGGCTCCGGACCTCCGGCGGGTTCCGGCCGGGCGAGCGCGGCGCCGATAGCGGGCGCTCCAGGCGCGGTCCCGCCGGCTATCGCGGCCTTGAGGCGCCCCACGGTCCTGGCCAGCTCGGCGGGATCGATATAGTCGCGGATGGAACAGAGCCTGGCTACGGCCAGCTCGAGCTCCCAGCGCGGGTTCACGCTGTAGCGCATGTCGCGGTAGAGATCCAGGAGCCCCGCCAGCATGCGCTCGGCCTGGGCCTGGCTCAGGGACTCGACGACCGCGGGCGGGAAGGCCGAACGGGGATGGCCCAGGAGCGACTCGCGCTCGACGCCGGCCTTGAGCATAAGGAGGCCGCGGGCGTAGCCCACGGCGTCGTGGGCGAACTGCTCCACCGAGACGCCGGCGTCCAAGGCCTCGTCCAAGAGGGCCAGCGCCCCGGCGCGGTCGCCGGCGGCGGCCCTCTCCATGAGCGTTCCCAGGCGCTCGCTGCCCACGAGGCCCAGCTTGTCGCGTATGAGCGACGATCGGATGCGCCCGTCGGAGAAGCTGGCCACCTGGTCGAACAGGGTGTAGGCGTCGCGGAGCGAGCCGGTGGCCTCGCGCGCTATCCACAGCAGGGCGTCGTCGTCGGCCTCGATGCCCAGGTCGTCGGCCGCCGACTTTAGGCGGGCCTTGATGGTCTCCAGGTCGATGAGGCGGAAGTTGAACTGCTGGCAGCGGCTCTTGATGGTGGCCGGGACTTTATGGAGCTCGGTGGTGGCGAAGATGAAGACGATATAGGGCGGCGGCTCCTCGATGGTCTTAAGGAGGGCGTTGAAGGCGCTGTTGGACAGCATGTGCACTTCGTCGATGATATAGATCTTGTACTTGGACGAGTTGGGGGGGAAGAGCACCTCGTCCTTGATCTGGCGGACGTTGTCGACCGAGGTGTTAGAGGCGCCGTCTATCTCGATCACGTCGAGGGCGGCGCCGCGGGCGATGGAGGCGCAGGAGTCGCAGACGCCGCAGGGCTCGGCCGTAGGCCCGCGCTCGCAGTTGAGCGACCGGGCTAGGATGCGGGCCGTGCTGGTCTTGCCGCAGCCGCGCGGGCCGGAGAAGAGGTAGGCGTGCGCGATGCGCCCCGTGGCGATGGATGCCTTGAGCGTCGCCGACACGAACTCCTGCCCGGCCAGGTCGCCGAAGCTCTGGGGCCGCTTGCGGGTCGCGGTAATCTCGTATGCCATGGCGGCGAGGATAGCACGCGCGGAGGGCGGAGGCAAGCTGAGCCCGACCGAAGCGCCGCGCGCGGCCCGGGCCGGGGGGGGTAGCCCGTGACGGTCGGGCTCGCGGTCGGCGGGCCCGCCGGCCCGGCGACGCTGCCTGGCGAGCGAAAAAAGCCCGCCCTCAAGCGATCGTAGCCAGGCTGACCACGGCACAGAAGCCGACCGCTTACCGTTGCTTCCTTCCGGACCTGGCGGAGTTAGGCGGCGACCGCTTGCGTGGGGCCTGGCTACGATGGCTCGAAGCGCGGGCTACGGAGAGGGGGGGATTCGAACCCCCGGTGCCTTTTGGGCACGCACGCTTTCCAAGCGTGGACCTTAAACCACTCGGACATCTCTCCAAAAGAACGGAACGGAGAGAGGGGGATTCGGTTTTCCGCGCTCGCGTCCTGCTCGCGCGTA
>CALKWG010000040.1 GCA_938004315.1 uncultured Spirochaetaceae bacterium | reverse complement strand
TAGGCGCGGCTCCCTTCGCCATGCAATTGGCCGCCTCCGCCGTCAACGGGCTCTTAAACAACCAGCTGCAACGCTACGGCGGGGACGCCGCCATCTCGGCCATGGGCATCATTTTCTCCGTCATTACCTTCATCGTGATGCCGCTCTTCGGGCTCAACCAGGGGAACCAGCCCATAGTAGGCTACAATTACGGGGCTAAGAATTTCGAGCGGGTACGGAAGACCATGCTCCTGGCCATCGGCGCGGCGAGCGCGACGGTGCTTTCAGGCTTCCTCGTGGCCCAGTTGGCGGCTCCCGCCCTCGCGCGCGCCTTCGCCGGCGGCTCTACCGAGCTCGTCGCCTTGGCTTCGCGGGCGCTCAGGATGTATACCCTGGGCCTGCCGCTCATCGGCTTTCAGATCGTGGCCGCCGGCTATTTCCAGGCCTCGGGTAAGCCGCGCGAGGCGATGTTCCTCTCTTTGTCGCGGCAGGTGATCCTCCTTATCCCTCTGTTCATCATCCTGCCCCTGCGCTTCGGCCTGGACGGCGTGTGGATGGCGCCGCCTATTTCCGATTTCCTTTCCGCGCTCCTCACCGGCGTCTTCTTCTTCAGGGAACTGCGTTCGTTGGGCGTAAAAAATGCCGCCGCCTTGTCGGAGGCGGCGGCTACGGCATAAGCCGACTGCGGCGAGCGCTACCGGGGCGAGCGCCGTCTTCGGCGAGCGCCCAGCGCCCGCGCGGGATCGCCGATCCTAACAGCCGGCGCCGCAGGGTCCCCAGGAGGCGGCCTTATCGGCCGCCCGTAGGCGGAAGAAGCCGCGGCGGCCGACCTTGACCCGCAGCTCCCGCCCGCCGCCGATAGGAATCGATTCCATAGGATCGGCGACGCGACGGCCCTCGAGCTCGAGCCCGCCCTGGGCTATCAGGCGCCTTAGCTCCGAACGGCTGGGAGCCGGCGCGGCCGGCCCGCTCGCCCCCGGCCGCCCCGCCGCGGGCGACAAGGCGGCTAGTTCAAGGGCCGTGATCGAATCCGCGGCCCATTCGACGATGGGCGCGTCGTCCGGGAAGGCCCGGCCCGATATGGTTTCAACGAACCAGCGCTCCTCCCTCGACGCCGCCTGAGTCCCGTGCAGGCGCGCGGTAACGGCCCGGGCCAGCTCGAGCTTGGCGTCGCGCGGATTGCTAGCTCCCGCGGCCAGCGCCACCTCTATCTCCCGCACGCGTTCCATGGGCAGCTCCGTGTAGACCTTGAGCCACTCTACGACCAGGCTGTCGGGTAGCGACATGAGCTTACCGAAACAGTCGCGCGGCGTATCGTCCAAAGCCACGAAATTATTTAGGCTCTTGGATTGCTTGTTAACGCCGTCCAAGCCAGGCGTGATCTTCGTCGTTATGACGACCTGCTGCCGTGTCCCCGCTCGCGCTTGGAAGAAGCGTCCCATGGCTTCGTTGAAGAGCTGGTCCGAGCCGACGATGGTCAGGTCCGAGTCGAGCTCGACCGAGTCCCAACCCTGCAGTACGGGGTAGATGAGCTCGTGCGTTCCGAGCTCCTTGCCGTCGCGTAGCCGCGCCTTGAACATGTCGCGCGATAGGAGCTTAGGCACCTTGACCGCGCCTAAGAGCTCGATGAAGTCGGCCAGGGGCTTACCGGCCCACCACGACGAATTGCGCCTGACTTCGAAGAGCTCGGGGTCGTCCACGATAAGGATCTTGCCCACCTGCCGAATGAAGGCCTCGGCGTCGCGCTCGATCTCCGCGGCGCTCCGAACGGGACGGGCGTCGCTACGGCCCGTGGGATCCCCTATCAGCGTGGTGAAGTCGCCGATCAGGAACTGCACGCGGTGCCCGCGTTCCTGCATGGCCCGCATCATCCACAGGTTGACCGCATGCCCTAAGTGCATGAAGGGCGCCGTCACGTCGGCGCCGAATTTAATCTTCAATGGACGCGCTTCGCCTAAGAGCGCGCGCCACTCCTCCATGCACAGGACCTCGTCCGTGGTCCGTTCGAAAAGCTCTAGAATTCCGTCGTTCCGTACCCCATGGGGTGCCTCCTTGATAAGCTCCGGATACAAAAAAAGCGGCCCCCGCGTCGGGGGCCGCCGTTCGTACAGCTTGCCTAGATTACGCCCGACGCGCCGCCGTGAGGATAGGATAATAGTAAGCCTGCGCAGATCGGAATCGGTCCATGCGCCGACTATACGATAGGCGCCGGCGCTTTTGCAAGCCCGGCTCGCTACGACCGCGGCTTGTCATACCGCTCGAAGTACTCGACAGTAGCCCGCGCTATGGCGCGCTCGAAATAGTCAGGACTGTCGATGCTCATCGAGCCCAGGTCCTTCGCCGCGAGCGCGGTCAGGATGGGTAGGATCTGTATGCCGTAGAGCCGCATGCACTCCTCGGGCTTCACGCCCGGCCAGGCGTTGCAGCTGACGACCGTACGGCGGTTGGTCGTGCGGACGCCCGCCGGAATGGCGTCGTAGGCCGGGTCGTCGGGATAGAACACGGGCTTATTAAGGTCGCCGGTCGGGATGCCCTCGAAAGCCTTGACCTGGACGCCGGCGTCGTCGACCAGGTAGGGATCGGCGGTCAGGTCCAGGATGACGGCGTCGGGCTTGAGCTGGCCGAGCTGGTCGTTGTCCACGATGTACGCGTAGGGGTTGTCGCGGGTCGAGGCGTCGACGAGTATGTCGCTGGTTTTAAGGAGCTTCTCCATGAGCTTCCTGTCAGCGGTGACGCTCCGCGGGAGGAGGCGCACGATGACGCCGCGGGCGCCGCGCTCGGCCGCCAGGTCGTTGAGCTCGGGCGAGCCGTATTTACCCGCGGAGCGGGCGGCGCGTAGGCCTATCATGCCCATCCCGATGATCGAGACGCGCAGCGGAAGCCGCCGCGGCGAGAAGAAATTCTTCCGTACCTTGGCCAGCTCCTTGAAGGCGATCTCCATGCCGTTCTCGGAGGTGCCCCGGGGGTTATAGACGATGCGCTGCAGGAAATCGTCGCGCAGCGAATCTAAAGAAACGCCGCGTATGCCCCGCTTCTTTAGGAGCTCGACGCGCATGGCGCGCGTAGGATAATGCAGCATGGACAGGAGCACCGCGCCGCGCTTCATGAGCTTGAGCTCGTTCACCTCGGGCGAGCGGAGCACCGATACGATATCCTGCGCGAAGGCTTCCTTCTGCGTGACGATACGCGCATGCTTGTTAGCGCCGAGGTAATCGGCCTCTTCGAAGCCGAGCCTGGATCCGTATCCTTTCTCAAGCGCGACGGGCAGGCCCGTCTTCTCAAGGGCGGCGAAGAAATCGGGCAGGAAGGCCCTGCGTTCGCTCTCTTCCTTGTGCATACGGGGGAATCCAAGGCTCGCCACTCGTTACCTCGCTTGTTC
>CALKWG010000039.1 GCA_938004315.1 uncultured Spirochaetaceae bacterium | reverse complement strand
TTCACCGGGCTCGGGACGTCGCCCTCCAGGATGATGCGCTCGCGCTTCACGCCCACCTTGGGGATGGGGATGGCCGAGAGCAGCGCCTGGGTATAGGGGTGCAGCGGGTTCTTGAAGATCTGCGCCGACTCGGTGATCTCCACCACCTTGCCCAGGTACATCACGGCGACCCGGTCGGAGATGTGCTTCACCACCGACAGGTCGTGCGAGATGAACATGTAGGTCAGGCCCAGCTTGTCCTGCAGGTCCTGGATCAGGTTGAGGATCTGGGCCTGGATGGACACGTCGAGGGCCGAGACCGGCTCGTCGCAGACGATGAACTTGGGGTTTAGGCAGAGGGCGCGCGCCACGCCGATGCGCTGGCGGCGGCCGCCGTCCAGCTCGTGCGGGTAGGCGTTCATGAGCCGGGGCGCGAGGCCCACGAGCTCCATGAGCGAGGCGACGCGCTCGGCGCGCTCGGCCTTGTTGCCTATCTTGTAGATCTCAAGGGGTTCGCCGATGATCTCGTTCAGGGCCTGGCGCGGGTTCAGGGACGCGAAGGGATCCTGGAAGATGATCTGCATGTCCTTGCGGACCTCCAGGAGCTCCTTATGGCTGAGCTTCCTGATGTCGCGGCCCTCGAAGATGATCTCGCCGTCGGTCGCCTCCACGAGGCGTATGGCCGCGCGGCCGGTGGTGGTCTTGCCGCAGCCCGACTCGCCCACGATGCCCAGGGTCTGGCCCTTGGGGATCGAGAAGGAGACGTCGTTCACGGCCTTGAGGAGCCCCTTCTTGGTATGGAAGAATTTCTTGAGGTTCTTCACCTCGAGCAGGGTTTCGCTCATGCGTTGGCTCCTCCGTCGGCCTTGACGAGGCCTTCGTAAATCAGGCACGAGACCTCGTGGCCGTCCTTGAGCTTGGTCTTGGCCGGGACGCGCTCGGCGCAGATCGGCGCGGCCTTGGGGCAGCGCGGATGGAACTTACAGCCGGACGGCAGGTTGGTCGGGTCGGGCATGAGGCCCTTGATGGGCTTTAAGCGCGTGACTTCCTCGTCCAGGCTGGGGATGGAGCTCATGAGGCCCTGGGTATAGGGGTGCTTGGGCTCGGTGAAGAGGCTGGTCACGTCGGCGTGCTCCACCACGGAGCCGGCGTACATGATGGCCACCTTGTCGCAGGCCTCGGCCACGATGCCTAAGTCGTGGGTGATGAGGATCATGGAGGTGCCGAGCTCGGCCCGGAGCTTCTTCATGAGGTCCAGCACCTGGGCCTGGATGGTCACGTCGAGCGCGGTGGTCGGCTCGTCGGCGATCAGGAGCTCGGGATTGCAAGCCAGGGCGATGGCGATGCCGACGCGCTGGCGCATGCCGCCGGAGAACTGGTGCGGATAGTCGGCCGTGCGCTCGCGCGGGATGCCGACGAGCTCAAGCATGTCGCCGGCGCGCTTCTCGGCCTCGGCCTTGCCCAGCTTCTGATGCAGGGCGATGCCCTCGGCGATCTGGAAGCCCACCGGCAGCACGGGGTTGAGCGAGGTCATGGGATCCTGGAAGATCATCGACACTTTGTTGCCGCGGATCTTCTGCATGGACTCCTCGGACTCCTTGATGAAGTCCTTGCCCTTGTACTCGACGGCGCCGCCGGTGATGACGCCCGGCGGGTTGGGCACGAGGCGCATGACGGACAGCGCGGTCGTGGTCTTGCCCGCGCCGGTCTCGCCGACGAGGCCCAGGGTCTCGCCCTTCTCGAGCTCGAGCGAGAGGTCGTCGACGGCGTGCACGACGCCGTCGGTGGTGCGGTACTCGACGGAGAGACCGCTGATCTTCAATAGCTTCTCGGCCATGGCTCGTCCTCCTTAGTTCTTAAGGCGGGGATCCAGGGCGTCCCGCAGGCCGTCGCCCAAGAGGTTCAGGGCGAAGATGGTGAGCATGATGGCCAGGCCGGGGAAGGTCGCCACGTGCCAGGCCGTCCTTATGATGTGGCGGCCGTTGGAGAGCATGGCGCCCCATTCCGGGGTCGGCGGCTGTATGCCCATGCCGATGAAGGACAGGCCCGCCGCCGACAGGATGGCGCCGGCCACGCCCAGGGTGGCCTGGACGATGATGGGGGCCATGGAGTTGGGCAGGATGTGCTTCATGATGATGCGCAGGTCGCTCGCGCCGATGGCCCTGGCCGCCTCGATGAACTCGTTCTCCTTGATGGAGATGACCGCGGCCTTGACGATGCGCGCGTAGCTGGGCACCGAGCTGATGCCCACGGCGATCATCACGTTGATGATGCCGCCGCCGAAGGCGCTCACGATGGCGATGGCCAGGAGTATCGACGGGATGGCCAGGAGCACGTCCATGAAGCGCATGATCACGTTATCCAGCTTGCCGCCGTAGTAGCCCGACACCGCGCCGAGGCCCCCGCCGACGACCACGGAGATGCTGACCGACACGAAGCCGACGAGCAGCGAGATTCGGGTGCCGTGGATGATGCGCGAGAGGATGTCGCGCCCTAGGTCGTCGGTTCCCAGGAGGTGCTCGGCGCTGGGCTTCTGCGAGATGGCGTTCAGGTCCTGGGTGCGGAAGTCATAGGGGGCTATGAAATCGGCGGTAATCGCGGCCAGGACGATGAGCCCGATGATCGCCAGGCCGAACATGGCCATCTTGTTGCGCGATAGGCGGCGCCAGACCTCGGCCCACTGGCTGCGTTTCTTGACCGCGACCGGAGCCGCCGCGGCCGTCGCGGGGGCGTTCGTAGTATTCGACATGTCCTGCCCCTTACTTGTACTGCGCCTTGATGCGCGGATCTATGTAGGCGTAGAGGATGTCTACGGCTAAGTTCACGATTGAGAAGGTCAGGGCCAGCATGAGTACGCCTCCCTGCACCGAGGGGTAGTCCTTAGTCCGGATCGCGTCGACCATGAAGCGGCCCACGCCCGGCCAGGAGAAGATGGACTCGGTGAGCACCGCGCCGCCTAAGAGGCCGCCGAACTGCAAGCCTACGACGGTCACGATGGGAATGAGGGCGTTCTTCAGGGCGTGGCGGTTGATGACCACGCGCTCGGACAAGCCCTTGGCCCTGGCGGTGCGGATATAGTCCTGCCTGACGACCTCGAGCATGCTGGAGCGGGTCATGCGCGTGATGACCGCCGCCGCGCTCGTGCCGATGGTCAAGGCCGGCATGATGAGGTGGTTCAGGGTGCCGTAACCCGACGAAGGCAAGATGCGTATAGTTATGGAGAAGAGCAGGATCATCATCATGCCCTGCCAGAAGTTGGGCATGGAGACGCCTAAGAGCGCTATCACCATCGATATCATATCGAAGGCCGAGTACTGCTTGGTAGCCGAGATGATGCCGATGGGTATGCCCATCAGGATGGCGATGAGCACCGCCGCCGCGGACAGCTGCAGCGTCGCGGGGAAGCGCGCCCAGATCTCGCGCGCCACCGGCTGCTTCGTCACCAAGGAGCGGCCTAAGTCGCCCTGGACGGCGTTCTTCACGAAGTTGAAGAACTGGATGTGGAACGGGTCGTCTAGGCCCATCTGGGTGCGCAGGAGCGCGACCTCTTCCGCCGGAGCGCGTTCGCCGAGCATGATCTTGGCCGGATCGCCCGGCGTGAAGAACATGATCGTAAATACCACGAGCGACACGCCCAACATGACCGGAATAAGGAGTAATACTCGCCTGAGTATGTACTTGTGCATGGTTTCCTCGTTGGGTGGGGGTACCCCCGAGCCGCGCCCGGCTTAAGTGCCGGGCGGGTCGGAAGTCAGGACGGATGCGGGGGGCGGCGGCCGCCGCCCCCGGTCAAGCCCGAAGGCTTATTCGTTGTAGACCTTGTACAGGTTGT
>CALKWG010000038.1 GCA_938004315.1 uncultured Spirochaetaceae bacterium | reverse complement strand
CTCCGCGATCGGGACGAGGACTGGCTCCTCTACATGGACGCGCTGGACGAGCAGGGCGGCGCGCCCGACATGGCGCGCTACGTCATCATCCGAGCGTTCAAGGACGGGCGCCCCGAGTCGCTGGCCGACGACGCGGCGCTGATAGGCGCGTGGTCGACCAAGCTCCGACGCTATCGAAGGCGACGCCTGATATAGGCGGCCGCGGCGCGGCTAGAGACCCCGCGCTTTGGCCTCGTCCCAGAGCCTGTCCATCTCCTCGAGCTTGCCCTTCTCCATCGTCGAGCCGAGCTCGGCCATGCGCCGCTCAACGTGCCGGAAACGGGCCGAGAATTTCTCCAAGGCGCGGTGCAGGGCTATGGCGGGGTCGACCCCGTGCTTGCGCGACACGTTGACGGCCGAGAAGAGGAGGTCGCCGATCTCATCCTCTACGGCGTCCTTGTCCGGGGCTCCCGCGGGGCTTTCGAGCTCTGCGCGGACCTCGGCCGCCTCCTCCATGAACTTATCCCAGGCGCCGCGCGCGTCGGGCCAGTCGAAGCCGAGCTTGGCGGCGGCCTTCTGCAGCCGGTAGGCCCGCTCCAAGGGCGGCAGGGCCTTAGAGACGGCGTCCAGGGCCGAGTCCTTCCTCCGCCTTCCCTCGACCGTCTCCTTGATCTCGTTCCATTGGCGCACGACTTGGTCGGCGTCGTCCGCCTTCGCGTCGGCGAAGACGTGCGGATGCCGGCGTACGAGCTTCTCGGACACCAGGTCGAGGGCGTCGGCCGGCCCGAACTCGCCGGCTTCCTCGTACATACGGCAGAGGAAGACGGCCATAAGGAAGACGTCGCCGAGCTCTTCGCGGACGTGGGACGGGTCGCCCTCGTTGATGGCCTCCACGCACTCGTAGGCCTCCTCTATGAGGTTGGCGCGCACGCTCTTAGGCGTCTGTTCGCGATCCCAGGGGCAGCCCCCGGGGGCGCGCAGGGTCTTGATGATCTCATAGAGGCGCCCGAAGGCGGCGACGGTTCGTTCCATGGCCGAAGGATGCCCCGAAGCGCGGCTATCGCGCAAGCCGCCGACCAGGCCGCGCATACATATGCGCTAAAAACGCATATTTGCCGCATAAGCGCCCTTGAGTATATTGACACTAGGCCGGCGCGTGCCCCATTGTGCGCTAAAAATTCGGCTTGCGTCCGGCGCCGGACGCAGTATGCTTAACGCCGACCGGCGTACGCCGGTCGCATCAGGCGGCACGGAGGGGATAAGGCACAAGAAGTGATAGGGAGCGACGTAGTTATCGAGAACGTGAACAAGTCGTTCGGCGACTTCAAGGCGCTGGACGACGTGAGCATCGGCATCAAGAAGGGCGAGTTCTTCTCCCTCTTGGGCCCGTCGGGATGCGGCAAGACTACCTTACTGCGCATCATAGCCGGTTTCGAAGAACCCCAGGACGGGCTCGTGCTCCTAGACGGCGCGAACGTCCTACCCCTGCCGCCCGACGGGCGCAAGGTGAACACGGTGTTCCAGAACTACGCGCTTTTTCCCCACCTGAGCGTCTTCGAGAACGTGGCGTTCTCGCTCAGGCTCAAGAAGCGCCCCGAATCCGAGGTCCGCGAGCGGGTAGGCGAATACCTGAAGCTCGTGGAGCTTTCGTCCCACGCCCAGAAAAAGCCGGCCCAGCTATCGGGCGGGCAGAAGCAGCGCGTCGCCATAGCGCGCGCGCTGATCAACGAACCCTCGGTCCTGCTCTTGGACGAGCCCTTATCGGCCTTGGACGCCAAGCTCCGGCAGCACATGCTCATAGAGCTGGACGCCATCCATGACAAGATCGGCATCACCTTCATCTACGTGACCCACGACCAGCAGGAGGCCCTCTCGGTCTCCGACCGGATCGCCGTCATGAACGCCGGCAAGGTCCTGCAGGTCGGCACGCCGCAGGAGATCTACGAATCGCCGGCTACCGACTTCGTGGCTAAGTTCATCGGCGAGACTAACCTCTTCGAAGGCGTGATCCGCTCGGTGAGGGGCGAGATGACCGAGATCGAGAGCCCCGAGTTCGGCACGATCCTCATCACCGACGTGGATCCGCCTCCCGCCGGGACCCGCGTCAGCTGGACCGTGCGGCCGGAGAAGATCCGCATCGAGCTCGATCGGCCGCAGCGCGCCAGGGACGGCCTCAACGTATTCCAGGGCGTGGTAGACGAGCCGATCTACTCGGGCTTCCAGACCAAGTTCTACGTGAAGACGCCCAAGGCTACGTTGAAGGTGATCAAGCAGCACGCCGACTGGTCGGACGAAGGCCCCGAGATAGCCTGGAAGGAAGAGGTCTGGCTGTCGTTCAGCGCCGAGGACGCGTTCCTGGTGGAGGTCAAGCGATGAAGCGGGGGCCGGGCGGGCTCTACGCCGCGCCCTCCGTGGTCTGGCTCACGGTCTTCTTCATCGCGCCGCTCCTCATCATCGTGCTCTACAGCTTCATGACGCCCGGCGCCCGCGGCGGCGTGGAGCTGAAGCCGACCTTGGACGCCTACCGGGCCATCGCCAACCCCGTCTTCGCCCGGGTGACCTTCAATACCATACTCGTGGCCCTCGGCTCGACGATGATCACCCTTCTTATCGCCCTGCCCTGCGGCTACTACATGGCGCGGAGCTCTAAGCAGACCCTGCTCCTGCTCCTCGTGATCATACCGTTCTGGACCAACTTCCTCATCCGGATCTACGCCTGGATAGCGATCCTGGGGAACGAGGGCTTCCTGAACGACCTGTTGCGCGCGCTGGGCTTGGCGCAAGATTCGATCCGCTTCCTCTATAACCGTTGGGCGGTGATGCTGGTGCTCGTGTACACCTACCTGCCCTACGCCATACTGCCGCTCTTCTCGACGATCGATAAGTTCGACTTCAGCCTGCTCGAGGCCGCCCGCGACCTCGGCGCGACGAAGCTCGGCGCCATCAACAAGGTGCTCCTGCCGAACATCCGCGGCGGTATCCTGACGGCCTTCCTCTTCACCTTCATCCCCATCTTCGGCGCCTACGCCGTGCCCTTGCTCGTGGGCGGCACGGAGTCGTATATGCTGGGCAACTTGATCGCCGACGAGCTTACCAAGAGCCGGAACTGGCCCCTGGCGTCGGCCATCTCGCTGGTCATCACCCTGGTGACCACGATCGGCGTCATGCTCCTCCTACGCGCCAACGGCACGAACGTCCTTGGCGGCGGCGGGGGCAAGGAGGAGTCCGAGGGCAAGGCCGGCAAGCTGGACGCCCTAGCCGGGGCCGCCGTCGTCGGCACAGCCGCCGTAGTCGGCGCGGCCGCGCCGGCGGGAGGCGGGCGATGAGGCGGCGCGGCTCGTTCTCGCGCGCGGTGTTCATCGGCACCATCGTCTTCCTGTTTATGCCGCTCGTAGTCCTGGTATTGTACTCCTTCAACGACTCGCGCTCCGGCTCCTGGGGCGGATTCTCCCTGCGCTGGTACGTCAAGCTCTTCACCGACTCGCCCGACCTGTGGCGCGCCTTCGGCAACAGCGCGATCATCGCCCTGGGCTCGGCCCTGGTCGCCACCGTCATAGGCACGCTCGGGGCCATCGGCGTGAACTGGTACCGCTTCCGCCTGCGCTCCTACCTGCGCACGGTGACCTTCCTGCCCATGATCCTGCCTGAGATCATCATCGGCGTCTCGCTCCTGGTGTTCTTCTCCGGCATAGGCTTGAGGCTCGGCTTGTTTACCGTCTTCGTGGCCCACGTCTCGTTCAACCTGCCCTTCGTCTTCCTCCTCGTGCTGGCCCGCCTTGAGGAGTTCGACTTCTCCATCATAGAGGCGGCGCGCGACCTCGGGGCGAACGAGACGCAAACCTTGCTAAAAGTAATATTGCCGATCACCATGCCCGGTATCGTGTCGGGTTTCCTCACGGCGGTGACCCTGTCGCTCGAGGACTTCGTCATCACCTTCTTCGTGACGGGGCCCGGCGCGACGACCCTGCCCCTCTACGTCTATTCGGCGATACGCTTCGGCGTCTCCCCGGTCATCAACGCGCTCTCGGTGGTCATGATACTGGGCACCGTGGCGCTCACCTGGTCAATGAGGAATTTCCTCAAGTATATCGCGGCTAAGTAAGGAGGCCCGATCATGGTAATAGTTAAGCGCGTAGCCTTCGCCGCCCTTCTGGCGGCCGTCAGCATCTTCGGCACGTCCTGCGGCGGCGCCAAGGAGCGCCTCTACCTCTACAACTGGACCTACTACATCCCCGAAGACGTCATCAAGGACTTCACCAAGGAAACCGGCATCCAGGTGATCGTGGATTCCTACTCCTCCAACGAGGAGATGTACAACAAGCTCGTGGCCGGCGGTTCGGGCTACGACATCGTGGTGCCCTCGGGCGACTACGTGTCCATCATGATCGCCGAAGGGCTCTTGAAGGGCGTCGAACTCTCCCGCGTCCCGAATTTCAAGAACATAGACCCGAAGGCCCTGTCGCGCATCGGCTTCGATCCGGGCAACCGCTACAGCGTGCCCTTTATGATGGGCGCCGCCGGCGTCTCGGTGAACACGACCAGGGCCTCGGGCTACGAGCAGAGCTGGAGCATCTTCGAGAAGCCCGAGTTCAAGGGCCGCATGACCATGCTCGACGACATGCGCGAGGTGCTGGGCGGCGCCCTCAAGTACCTAGGTTACTCGGTCAACGAGACGGATCCAGCGCGCCTGGAGGAGGCTCGCCAGGTGGTGGAGCGCTGGAAGCCCAACCTGGTCAAGTTCGACGCCGAGGCCTTCGCCCGCGGCTTCGCCGCCGGCGAGTTCTGGGTGGTCCAAGGTTACGCCGAGAACGTGTACCTGGAGTACGACGAGAAGCGCCGCGCGGAGATAGACTTCTTCTTCCCGCGCGAGGGAATGCCCATGTACTTGGACAGCTTCTGTATCCTAAGCGGGGCCAAGAACGTCGACGCCGCCTATAAGTTCATAGACTTCATGCTCAGGCCGGACATCGCCGCCCGGGTCTCCGACTACCTCATGCTGCCTTCGCCCAACGTGCCGGCCCGCGCCCTCATGACGGTCAAGCCGAACTACGAGTTCGAGGACCTGGATAAGGGCGAGTTTAAGGAAGACCTGGGACTCGAAACCTTGAAGCTCTATAACGAGGTCTGGCGTCGGATCAGGGTCGGTAACTAGGCTATAAACGGCCTAGGCTGAACCCGATCCTATGAATGAAGGCCCCCGGCTCGCGCCGGGGGCCTCTTCGATTTTACCGTAGGCGCCGGTAGGAGGCGCCCGTTTAAAGCGCCTCCGCAGGCTCTTAGCGCTCGACCAAGGACTTAAAGGCCTTGATGTCCCCGGCGCCCAGGCCCATGCCCCAGCCCAGGCGGCCGGGGCTGGCCGAGAACCAGCTCAAGAGCCCGGTAAGGTCGCCGTATGCGAAGGGCAGGGGGCCCCGCTCGGGCATGAACTGCATGATCAGGCGCATAAGCCGCCTGGACGAGAGGTAGAAGACGCCGCGGGAGTCCAGCGGCGCCCCGGCGCGCAGCTCCCTGAACGAGCGTTCGGCGCTCAAGGGCTTGAAGGCGCCGTTCCGACGCGCCATGTTGACCGCTTCTATAGCCGGGCCGAAGCTGAAGAAAGCCTTGTCGTCGGCGTAGGCGTAGGAGTAGGTCGAGAGCTTGGCCATGAGCGCCTTAACGGCGGCCGCCTCCGGGCCCGCGCCTTCGGCGAGCTCGTAGTTCATCGTTATGAGGTCGAAGGGAACGCCGGCGTTCGCCCCGACGGAGCGCGTCGCCGTCGCCGAGAAGCCCGAGCCTTCGAGCAGGGCGCGGTAGGCCGGATCCTGCATGAGCTCGATGGAGGCGGCCAGGGCGTCGCGATAGGCTTGCCGGTCGCGGAGCTGCATCACGCCGGAGGCGTTCAGGCTTAGGCCCGAGGCAATGAGCGCGCTCGCCTCCGCCTCGCCGGGGAAATCGCCCTGCAGGGCCTTGGCCAGGCCGTCGCTCACGCCGAGGTCCATATAGAAGGCCCCGTGGCGGCCGCTGGCGGCCGTTACCCGCCTGAGCGAGTCCATGACGAGCTCGGCCGCGCCTTCCTGCGGGAGGATCGCGGCGTAGAGCGGCTCGATGAAGCCCAAGGCCCAGTCCATGGAGCTGGACCAGGCGCCGGCCATGAGCGCGTCGGCTTCGCAATAGCTCAGGTAGGGTATGCCGCGCTCGCCGGCCGAGGCGGCCGCGGCGGCTTCCGCCAGGGCGCTGCCCGGCACGGCGCCCATGCCGGTCCGTAGCCAGACGCGATCGGGGCTGACGGTCAGCCCGAAGTCTATCGCGCCGATGCCTTCGGCGAGTTCGGTGAAGTATTCGACGAGCGGCGCGAACATGGCCAGGGGGTCGGGGCTCGGCTCGAAATCCCACTCCTCGTCCCAATCCTCATCCCAAGCATACTCTTCATCATCCCAATCGTATTCCTCGTCGTATTCCTCGTCCTGGGCGTACTCTTGGTCGTCCCACTCCTCGTCCCAGGAATATTCTTCGTCATCCCACTCTTCTTCCTGGGCTAGCTCCTCGCCCTCGGCGGGCTCCTCTTCTGAGAGGTAGGAGTCCCAATCGAAGTCTTCCTCGTAGCCGAGTTCCTCTTCGTCGCCTTCTTGGTAGTAACCCCAATCTTCGACTTCCTCGTCGGACTCGTCCCATTCTTCGTCGTAGTACTCTTCGTCGTAGTACTCGTCCTCATCCCACTCTTCCCAGTCCTCGTCCGAGGGGCCGCCGAGTATGCCGCCGAGCGCCGAGCCCAAGGCCGAACCGGCCATGGCCCTCAACGCGGGGACGTCCGCCCAGACGGCTAGGGTCGACGAAGGGTAGGCGGCCAGCGCGGACAGGTCGGCTGTCTCGTAGCGGCCGGCCGGCCGCGGCTCCATGCCTATGCCGACGGCGAGGTAGCCGGGTAGCTCGATTGAGAATATAGGTTCGGGAGCGCCGCCCGAGGCGGCTAGCTCGCGGAGCGCCGCCTCCATGGCTATCCTGTCCCGCACCGGCAGGTAGGCGATGAGGCCCGGCTCCTGCTGGGGCTCGCCGTCTTCGCCGAGCGTCTCGCGCATATAGAGGGCGACGGTTACGCGGCGATTCAGGTCGGCCGAGCGCGCCAAGCGCGCGACGGGGTCTACCCCGCCTGAGTCTCCCGAGGCCAAGAACCCGTCGACCATAGATCTGACGGCGGAGGCCTGGTCGGCGAAGCCGGCCTTGGTCATGAAGGCGACGGCGTTGCCCACGATGGACATGGGCCGGTCGGCGCTGAGCACGAGCGCCGGGCCGGCCGGGAGGAGCCCTAAGGCCTCGTTGCCCGGCGGTAGGCTCGCTCCGACCATCAAGAGGGCGCTTAAGGCCGCTACGGCCGTCATGATCGCCGTACGGCGGGTTCTTTTAGTCATATAAACCTCCAAGCCTAGC
>CALKWG010000037.1 GCA_938004315.1 uncultured Spirochaetaceae bacterium | reverse complement strand
GTCTATGGCCAGGGTCTCCCGCAGGGCGATCTCGCCGCCGCCGATTAGGACGAAGGTGCTCATGCAGCCGCTCCTTTGTTCATCATGATGGCGTAAACAGCCTAGCGAAAGGCGCGGTGATACGCAACGGTTCTTCGGCGGCCCTGGCCGACGCCCGGCGCAGAAGGATATACTGCCGGCCATGGACGAATCGAAAAACGCGCGGAGTAGGCGCGCCGTAATCGTCTTCGCGCTCGCCCTGGCCTTGTTCGTAGCGGCGGCCTTCGCTATCGTCCCCCTCCTTCGCGTAGGCGCCGATATTGGGGCGCAGTCTGAGCTCGGCGACGGGCGCTACGGCGTGACCATGTGGGACATACGCGCCTCCTATCCCCACGACGCGCTAGCCTTCTTGAACCTGATCACGCTCGACCCTTATTTCTCGCAGTTCTATCCCGAAGGCGACGGCGAGCGTTGGCGAGCGCTCATGAATCAGTCCGAACGAAGGGCCGTCGACCGGCTGTATTTTTGGATATGCGGGCGCTTTAAGGCGACGCTCTCGAGCCTTGCCGCGTACTTCTACGACTCAAGCGGGGCCGAGGGCCTCTCCGAGTTCCGCGAGCTCCTCCGCGACCCGGCGGCCCTGATGCGCGCCCGCCGGCGCGATCTCGACCTCTTATCATCCCAGGTCTTAGGCGGCTGGCGGATCCCACGCTTCGTGTTCTCTATGCTGTGTCGCGACCTGGGCGTTTACCTGGATTTCTTAAGCCGCGTCGGCTTCGAGGCGGCCTGGCGCGCCGAGCGCGAGCCGGACCTCGCGGAGCTGGCGCGGCGCTACGAGGCCGAGATGGCCGCCTATAACGTGGTCGGCGCCGTCGAGCGGGCCCTCGGCGGCGGACTCCCCGGTCCGAAAGTCACCGTGCTCCTGGGCTCCTACCTTCGCCCCAACGGGATTAGCCTCGGGCGCAACCGCTTCCTCATGGAGGACCGCGTCGACGCCGACGGGCTCGCGGCGGTCGCCGCACACGAGCTCATACATGGCTACGCCGATTGGAGCTCACCCGGCCTGCGCGGCATCCCCCCGCTCCTTTCGCGCGACCGCTTGGCCGCGAGGCGTTTCAAAGAACGCGATA
>CALKWG010000036.1 GCA_938004315.1 uncultured Spirochaetaceae bacterium | reverse complement strand
GACCACCGAGATCTACACTCTTTCCCTACACGACGCTCTTCCGATCTTCGGCGTAGCGCGCCGCGTCGTCGGGCGATAAGGCCGGCGGTTCCCGGTCGAAGGCCGGTACGCCGGCTTCGAGCAGCTCGAAGGCCCCCCGTTCCGAGAGCCGCGCGAAGGGGCCGCGCAGCACGGCGGCGTACGCCAGGGCGTCGTGCGGATAGGCGGCGAGCTTGAGCGCGGCGTAGAGGTCGCCTAGGACCGACTCGACGAAGAGCCCGGCCGTGCTCTCGGCGCGATAGGGTATCTTGGCGCGCCTAAAATGCCGCTCTACGACGTTCTGGGCCGCCGTCGAACGGAAGAGGAGGGCTATATCCTCATAGCGGCAGAGCCTGGCCTCTCGCCCCCCGCCCGCCGCGGGGGCGCTGACGCGCTCCTTGCCCGCGAGCGACGAGACGAGCCTGGTGACGGCGGCCGCGAGGCTTTCAAGGTAGCCCAGTTCGCCGTCTTCTGAGGCCGCCTCCACTTCGTGGTAGCGCGCGACGGCCTCGACGCCCGCGGTCGCCGGCCCGTGTCCGAGTGGCGAGAAACGGGCCTGGTAATCCCGGGCGTCGCGGTCGGAGGCGTCCGGCATGACTTTAGAGAAGGTTTCGTTGAAGAACGCGATGAGGCCGGGCTCCGAGCGCCAGTTGACCGCCAGCTCGTGCCTGCCTAAGCCCCCCGGCGAGCGCGAGAGCTCGTCGGCCAGGCCGCGGAAGACGCGCACGTCGGCGCCGCGGAAGGCGTAGATGCTCTGCTTCTCGTCGCCTACGAAGAAGAGCGAGCCGGCCCGCAGGCGCTCCGGTTCTGGAACGCCGTCGGCCTCGGCATCGAGTCCCTCGGCTATGAGGTACAGGATATCCTTTTGGAGGCCGTTATTATCTTGGAACTCGTCGATCATGATCGCGTCGAAGCGCGATTTATACCAGGCCCGCAGGGTATGGTCCCGCATGAGGGCCGCGCGAGCCATCGAGGCGACGTCCCCGAAGCCGAGGATGCCCGAGGCGGCCCGCCGTTCGGCGGCCGCGTCGAGGAAGCCGGCGACGAAGGCTAAGGCTTCCTCTCGCAGGGGCTCGGCCAAGGCCGCCGCGGCCGCGCTCGCCGCCGCCAGCTGGAGCCTGAGCTCGTCGCAGCTCTCGTTGTAGTAGACGGCGGCCTCGGACTTGCCGCCGGGTTTACGCAGGCCGGCGAGGGCGGCGTAACGCTCGAGGAGAGCCGGGTAATCGGGCGGCTCGGGGACGCCGCCCCCGAAGCGCGCCTCGAAATCCTCGGCGGCTTCTTGCCAGGCCATGGCGCCGGCCGCGCCCCCGCGGTCCAGGCCGAGCCCGGCCCGCAGGAGCGAGGCCGCGCTTTCATGGGCTCGACGCAGGGCCAGGCCCAGGGCGGCCTCCTGCCTCCGCGGATCCAAGGCGCCTCGCTCGGCGGCGATGAGGCCGCCGCGGCCGCGGGCCAGCGCGGCCAAGGCTTCCTTGGCGGCCTCGAGCCCGTTGGCCGCGATGAAGGCGGCCGGGGCCGGCTCGTCCCGATGGGCTAGGAGATAGTCCAAGGCGTAGGCTTCGGTGGCCCGCTCGGCTTCGACTTGATCGATTGAAAAGTCCGGCGCTACGCCCCAAGCGGAGGAGGCGTTGCGCGCGATGTCCGAGCAGAACGAATCCAGGGTGCCTATGCGCGATGCCGAGAAGCCGCCGAGCGCGCGGGCGAAGTCGGGGTCGTCGACGGCGCAGGCGGCGAGCATCCCGCGGATGCGCTCCTTCATCTCCGCGGCCGCCTTGTTGGTAAAGGTCAGGCAAAGGATGCGCTCGGGCGGGATACCTCGCTCCTTGATCAGGGCCAGGTAGCGCACGGATAGCACCCGGGTTTTGCCCGAGCCGGCCCCGGCCGCCACCACGGCGTTCCGCCGTTCTCGCACCGCCGGCAGCTGCCGTTCGGGATCCAGGGCCGTTATCAGTCGTTCCCAGTTCGTCATCGTCACCTCGTCGCGTAGCGCACGCGGCATACCGGGCGCAGGCCGCAGCCGTCGCAGGCCGTTTCCTGATCAGCCTCGGAGGGCAGGTATACTAGGCCCCGCTCGACGGCGTCGGCGGCCCGGGCGGCCGCGCGCTTCAAGGCGTCTAGGACCGGTTCGAGCCCCTCGGGCGTCATGGCGGCTTCCTTCGGATCGTCTCCTATCGCGACGACGAGCCGTTTTTTCCGATCGCTCCCGTTCCCTTCCACGGACAGGTAGTAGGCGGCGCGCGGGTCGAGGCCGGCCTCGCGGCAAAGGAGCGCGTAGCCGGGAATCTGGAAGCGGGCGAGCTCGCCGTCATCGCCGAGCCTAAGCGCGGCGAGCGGCGGTAGGCCTCGCTTTTTATAGTCGACGATGCAGGCGCGCCGCGACCTTGCCGCGCCGGGCGGCGGAGGATCGTCCCGGGAGGCGCCCGAGCCGGCTCCGGCCGCCTCCCGTTCGACGCAGACTAAATCCATGCGGCCGGTATAGGCCAGGATCTTGCCGTCGATCTCGAAGCGGGCGTCCCGGGGCTGGGCCTCCACCAGGTAGGGTACGAGGCCGTCTAAAGCCGGCCGAAGCGCGTCCAAGGCCCGGCCTAGGTCGCGTAGATAGGAGCCGCGCGAGGCGCGGTGCACTATGGCCGCGAAGGCCCCGTCCTCGAGGCCGGCCTCTTCTATCGCCCGATCGAGGGCTTCGGGTAGGGCTGCCGGATCGGGCAGGGGCCGTTCGCCCGCCTCGGCGCCGGCGGAGACGGCGACGCCGCGCTCCGCCATGGGGGCGAAGAGCAGCTCGAAGCAGCGGTGATAGAGCCGGCCGATCATGAGGCCGTCGACGAAGCGTAAGCCCGTCTCTTGGGCTTCGATCTTCAGATGGCGCTCGAAGAGCCGCTTAAAGGGGCAACGGCCCAATTCTTCGAGCAGGCTCTGGCTGACGGCTATGACGCCGTCCCGCCTGAGCCTCTCGGCCGCGCGTGCGGCCGCTTCCGCCTCGAGGGCCGCCGGCGCGTCGGGCCTGGCCTCCGTCCAATCCGGCCCGACGCCCCTGAAGACCGTCCTCAGGGCCGCCAGGGCTAAGCGTTTCTGGGCGGGGAAGGCGAGGGGCCCCGGGCGGTCGAGGTCGGTCTTAGGAAGCCAGGCCGAAGCCTCCGCGTCGGGCGCGCGGGGCGTGAGCGACGGATGGGGCGGGCGAACGCCGTCGGGGCCGCGCTCGGCGTAGCTGAGGACCGTCTCGCGCCCGGATGCCGCGAGTAGGCGCACGAGCCCGTCCGATATATCGCGGTCGCGCGCGCCCAGGGCCTCGCGCTCGTCGTCGCGCAGGAACGAAAGGGGGCGGGCTGCGACCTGGGCCGCGGCTTCCGATAGGTTGAGGACGAGATGGAGGGCGGGCATGGCGCCGGCCGCCACCGGGAAGCGGTAGACCGATATCCCCTGGCCGCCGCCGGTCGGCAGATAGCGCGTCTCGGCCAGGCGCTCTAAGAAGGAGCTCGCCGCGTTCGGGTCCGGCCCTAAGCCTGCGGCCTCCTCGGCTTCGATGAGCTCGTCGAGCTCGCGCAGCGCGCGCGCCAGCTCGTCGTCCTGGGCCGCGTCCCAGCCGTCGTCGTCGAGGAAGGCGAAGCGGAACGCGTCGAAGGCCTCGCGGAGCGCCCGGAATCCGCGGGCGGAGGCGACGGCCGCGGCGGAGCGCTTGAGGGCCCGATACAGGCTTCGCTCATCCCGATCTCGGGGGCCCATCGAGGCTTCCCAGATATCGACGCCGGGGACGGAGGCCAGGATATGCTTGCGTATGGCCAAGTCGACGAGGGCCTCGGGGGCCACGGAGGCTTTCCACGGACGCGAGCGGTCGAGGAGGAGGGCCCGCGCGGCTTCGAACGAGAAATCCGAACGGGCGACCGCGACGAGGTCGGCGAAGAGCCGCCCGGCGGCGCTTTGGGCGAGAGGGCGGCCCTCGCGTCGGTCGAGCTTGACGCCGAGCACGCGCGCTTCGCGCTCGAGGAGCGGCAGGATCGAGTCCGGGGAGGCGAGGCTGATGATGATATCGGCCGGGTCGCTACCGGCGGCGACGGCCTGTCTGATACGCAGCAGGGCGGCCCTGACTTCGTCGACGGAGGTCTCGTAGGCGACGGCAGCAACCCTCGCGTCCGCCTCGTCCGAGCCGGCCCGGCCGGAAGCCTCGCGCGCGAGCTCGGCTTCGCGAAGGATAAAGATCGAGCCCGCCGGGGGCGGGGCGCCGTCGGCGTAGGCCCGGCCGCCGTCCCAGGACGCGCAGGCCAAGCCAAGCTCGTATTCCTGCCAGTCGGTGGTAAGCTCCGGACAGAGGAGGAGATAGCGACGGCGGAGGGCGACGGCGGCCCGACGGTTCCACCCCGGTTCGTAGAGCCCCCGTCCCTCTAAGAAGGCCGCGTAGCGTTCCGCTATGCTTCGCCAGTCGCCGACGAGGCGGCTACGCGAGCTAAGCCCCCGCAAGGCCGCCAGGGCCGGGAGCGCCCCGGCGACAGCTCGCGCGAAGCGCGTCGAGGCCGACGCCGCCTCGGCGGGCACGAGCTCCGTGAGGAAGGGCTCGGCGGCGTTGCGGGCCATGAGCGCCTGCGCGAATACGGCGCGCAGCGCCGAGGAAATCGGCTTCGCGCCCTCGGGCCCGGGAAACGCTATCGACTTGAACGCGTCCCAGGAGATGAAGCGATCGAGCGCCAAGGCGCGTCGGCCGGCGGCGCCCAAGGACCATTCCAGGCGGCGGCGCGCCGCCACCTCGCTCGGGAAGACGAAGACGAGCTCCGGATCCCCGAGCCCGGCCATGACGGCCGCGCCGAGGGCGTCGTTCATAGGGCCGCTATGAAACGGTCGAGATCCCAGCCCGAGGAGCCTGCGGCCTCCTCGATCGAAGCGAAGGCCTTGGCGGCCTTCGTCTCGCCCATGAGCGCGGCCGTCGCCGCGGCCGCCGCCATGGCCAGGTCGAAGCGCTCGGCGTTGAACCAGCGCACGCCGTCCCATACGTTGAGCCCGATGAGCCTTGCGCATTCTTCGTCGGCGGCCAGAGACGCGATCAGCCGGGCCGCCCGCGACGGTTCGGGCGGAGCGGCTTCCTGCGTCGACTTCTTAGCCTTGGGCTTCTTGGCCTCGCCGGCGGCCAGCGCGTCCAGGCCCGGTAAGACGGCCTTGGCGAAGGCGGCCGTCTGCCAGGCGCGGTCGCCGTGGGCCCCGGCGGCTTGCATGGATTCCCTGAGCTTGCGGTCTAAGCACCAGCGGTCCACGAGGATACGGAGCTCGCCATAGGATTCGCCCTCCCCCAGGAGGGGGTTGACGCATAGGAGCGCCGCGATCGACGCGACGAGCTCCGCTCCGTCGGCCCCGGCGAGGATCCTCGCCCGTAGGGCGCCGAGCGGCGAGCTAGGCGTCGCCTTTATCATATCCGTAAGGCCGCGGGCGTACGCGGCGGCCTGGGCGGCGCAATCGCCGGCCCTGCGAACGGCCTCCTCCGGCTCGATGGGGGCCCCGACCAGCTCGGCCATATAACCTAAGGCGCAACGGGCGAAGGCCGCTACGGCTTCGGGATCCGGCGCCGGCGTTTCCGTGATGTCGGCCGCCGCCGGCGCGCCGGCTTCGTCGAAGAGCCCCGCCTGCGCGGAGGCCGGCTTAGCGGCCGGCCTACGGCGCGGCTTGTCGGCTCCGGCCTCGAGGCGCCCGCGGACGCCGGAGAAATACGCCGGCCCGAAGGCTGCGTTCCACGCAGCGTAGAGGCCTTCCAGGGCCAGGTCCTGCAGGGCCGCTTGAAGGTCCGGTACGCCGGCGCCGGCTAGCTCGTCGCAGAGCCGGCCGTAGCTACCGAGCTCGTCGTCCGCCGCCTCGTAGACGTCCATGAAAACCTGGCATTTAAAGCCGTCGATGATGACGAGCAGGCCCCGATCGGCGAGTTCGGACGAGCGGCGAAGGAACCAGAGCCCCGATCGCTGCTCGCGCATGACGAGGTAGCGGTCGGGCAGCCCCGAGAGCGATAGCCCTTCGGTCAGCGAGCGCGTGCGGGTCTCCTTGCCGCCTCCGGGCAGCTTATGGGCATAGGGGCAGGAACGGCGTATCGAACCCTCCGCGCGTTGCCAGGCGTTATTAAAGATCACCAAGGCCCGCTCGGAGCCCGCGCCGTTGGAATAGGCGTAGACGTCCTCGTTCACCGCGCCCGAGGCGTCGACGAAGTCGTAGAGCAGGAACTCATCCACCCCCGAGAAGAGATAGCGCTTCTTGAGGAGGGGGAAGACCTCCCGCTCATGGCGGCCGATCAAGCCCTCGTCAGGCCGCTCGTCGCGGTAGGCGCGGCGGTACTCCATGCCGTACTTTTCAGTCAGGCCCTCCACCTGACCGTGGCCGAACATGGGCAGGCCCGGCAGGGTGGCCATGAGGGTGCAGACGCCGAAATAATGGTCATCCTTGCCGAACTGGGCGACGGCGGTCTCCTCGTCGGGGTTGTTCATGAAGTTGACGAAGCGCTTGAGGATGTCCTTATCGAACTCCTGGGTGTTTTTAATCGTGTCCCGGTATTTTTTATTCTCTTTATTCTTGAGCATGTTCATGAAGGCCGAGTTATAGACGCGGTGCATGCCCAAGGTGCGCACGAAGTAGCCTTCCATCATCCAGAAGGCCTCGGCCAAGAGCAGGGTGTCGGGCGTTTTCTCGGCGCATTCGTCGACCACCTCGCGCCAGAACTCCTCGGGCATGCGGGCGGTAAAGTCTTCGTTCGACAAGGCGTATTCGCCGCGGCTGGCTATGTCGCCGCCGTGGCCGGGCTCGGGGTACCAGAGCCGGCGGAAATGCCGCTTGGCCATGATCATGGCCGCGTCGAAGCGTATGATGGGGAAGTTTTGGGCGACGTGCATGATCCGCTCGCGGACGGCGGCCCTGGCCTCGGGTTTTAAGAAGTCGATCTGGGCGGTATCGTTCCACGGCATACTCGTGCCGTCGTTGCCGTGGTAGATATAGCTGTCTCGGCCAGTCCTAAAATCGGTACGCTTGAAGGTGACGGCGGCGTCGCGCCGGTCGTAGTAGTGGTCCTCGAGCCAGATGCCCACGGACGGGTCGCGCGACAGGTTCTCGCCGGTATAGCTGTAGGAGGGGAAGGGCGGGCTGTCGCGCTGGACGAAGAGCTCGGGGCGCTCGCGCACCCAGGCCGAGTCGATGCCCGTGTGGTTGGGTACCATGTCGGCCGCGAGCCGTATGCCGCGCCAGGCCGCCCGCTCCTTGAGGTTCTGCAGGGCCGCCCAACCGCCGAGCTCGCCGGCGATTTCGTAATCGAAGAGCGAATAGGCGCTGGCCGCCGCCTCGGGGTTGCCGCAGAGCTCCTTGATCCGACGCGAGGCCTCGCTGCGCTCCCACAGGCCTATGAGCCAGAGCGCGTTGAAGCCGCGCTTGGCCAGGACGTCCAGCTCCTCGTCGGGGATGGCGTCCAGGGTGCTGATGCGGCGGCCGTAGGCCTTAGATAATTGATCCAGCCATACGAGCGTGCTCTTAGCTATCATCACCACCCGCGGCATCCAATCTTTATCCTCGCTGAAGCGCTCGTACTCCTTATCCAGCTGCTCGTATGATAGCACGCGGCTCGGGCCGGGGCCGTGGCCATGGAAGGACGGCTTCTCCTCCTCGGCCAGCATGTCGACGCCGCCTAAGAGCTTCTTCAGGCGGCCGCCGATGACGAGGCCCCAGCGGCGCCGGATGAAATCCAGCTGGCCGGCCAGGGAATAGGGGCTAGCCAGCATGGGCGCCCGTAGCATCTGGGGCAAGGTTTCGTCGTCCGGTCCGAAGCGCGGCATCGAGGCGAAGGCGGCTTCCAAGGCCGCGATGGCGGCGTCGGCCTCGACCGTGGCGCGGAGGTCTCGGTCGTCGAAGAGGAAGGCGAAAGGCTCGAATGCGGGGTTCTCGTTGGCCAGGCGGAGCATGAAGAGCTCCTCCAAGGCGACCAAGGCGTTGGGGTAGCCCTCCTCGTCGGCCTCGAGCCAAGCCTTGGGAGCGAGCGAGCCTTCGTAGACCGCCTTGGGAGGATAGGCCTTGACGAAGGCTTCGAGGAGGTCGCGCGAGCCCTTCTTGCCTAAGGCCTTCTCCACGGTCTTCATGGCGGCGGCGAAGGCGTCGGCCTTGACGCTCTCGCGGTATAGCGCGCAGACGGCGTGCAGTATCTCGTCGATGAGCGCCATCGCGTTGATCTTGCCGGCTTTGACGACGAGCTCGGGATGCGTGACGGGATTGACGCGCTTATTGAGCTCGGCGGCGAAGAGCCGGGCGGCGTAGAAGTCGGCGAAGACGACGTTGCCCGAGCTTGAGAACGCGTCGGGCGATAGGCCGAAGCGATCGCGCGCGTCCTTGAGTATATGGAATTCATAACGGCCCCGCGGCGGGTCCGGGGCGTCGGCGAAAGGCGCTATACGGGAAAAGGCGAGCGTGAGTATCCGCGTTTTGCTATGCATGGGCATCCCCCTGATGCATCGATCATAACCCATGACGGGGGAGGCTACAATACGGAGCGTACGAGCAGGGCCAGTCCGTAGAGGGCGGGTAGATGCGCCAGGTAGACGACGAGCGAGCGTCGCCCGAGGAAGGCTAGGGCCGCCGCGCAGGACGGGCCCGGCCGATGCGAGGCCGGCCGCCCTGCGTCGCCCCTCGGGGCTCGGCGCGAAGAGAATCCGCGGGCGGCTGCGCCGAGGGCCGGCCAGGCGAACCACGGGAGGAGGGGCAGGTAGTCCACCGGGTAGTAGCCGGCCGGCCGCAGCCCGAGCCAGAGGCCCCAGAAGAAGTCGAAGCGCCGGCCGCCCAAGGCCAAGCCCGCCCCGAGGGCGGCTATGCCGGCGGCCAGCGCTACGGCGGGACGGCCGACCAGCGGCGCGACGAGCAGGGCCGAGGCCGCCAGGCAGTGAAGCACGCCGAAGGCTACGAAGGATTCCGGCCCGTACATGATATAACTCGCCGCGCTCACCGCGGCCGCCGGCAGGGCCAGGCGCGCCGCGCGGCGTAGCGCGCGCCCTATGCCGATCGGCCCGGCTATAGCCATGCTCCAGCCCGAGACGGCCAGGAAGCCCGCCGCGATGAAGCGCGGGAACAGCCACCAGAAACCTTCGTACAGGGCGAAGTCCCAGAGTCCCGTCTGGACGCCGATATAGGCGGCGTGATAGACGATCATGAGGACGACGAAGGCGCCCCGCAGGGCGTCGAGCCTAGGATCGCGGTCGGTCTTAGTCATCGCGCTGCGTCGGCAGGCTCAAGACGAAAGTCGTTCCCCGCCCAGGTTCGGAGCTGAAACGGACGGTCGCGCCCATGTAGCGCTCCGCCAGGAGCTTCATGCCGTAGGTGCCCATGCCGCGCCCGCGCCCCTTGGTGCTGAACGAGCGTTGGAATACGCGCATCTTAGCCTCCGCCCCCATCTCGGCCCGGTTCCAGACGGATATCTCGCAGCGCTCGCCGGCCGCCGCGCAGCCTATGCGGATCGTATCGCCGCGCCCCGAGGCTTCGACGGCGTTTTTGATCATGTTCACGATCACTCGGCGGGCCAGGGCCGGGTCGCATACGCAGTATAGGCCGGGCGCGGGCGCCGCGCGTTCGATGCCGATGTCCTTACCGAGCGCCGCATAGTCGAACAGGCCCATGGCCCGTTCTATGAGCTCGTTCGGGTCGACGAGCTCGTCCTCCGGCCTCAGCGTCCCCGACTCCGCCGCCTTCAAGGCCCTCTGCGACTCGATCTCCTCTACCAGCTGCTCGCTGGCCGCCCTCAGGTAGCGGATATATTCGGCCCCCCGCTCGCCGCCCTCCAGGTCGATGAGCTCGAGCATCGCACGGATGCCGGAGGCGGTATTCCCTATGTCGTGGTAGAAAATATGTTCCAGGCTTTCATGGCGCTTTTCGGCCGACATGTCGCGCGCCGCGAAGAGCACGAAGCCCGAACCCGCCGGCCCGACGGGCTTGGACCAGACGAGGAGGTCGAGGGCGTCGAAGCCCCTATCGACGCGCCGCTCGATGACGCATTCCTTCGAGCCGACCGCGCCCGCCAAGGCTTCCATGATCGCGGCGGGAGCGCCGCAGTATGCGCAGAACTTCGAGGTGCCGCAGCCCCCGGGCCGCTCGCAGGCATGGATGCAGCCGAGAGCCTCGCCGGGCCGTTGGCCCGTCTCGATGGTGCCGACGAGCGATTCGGCCTGCGCGTTCATCCAGACGATCTGCCTAAGGTCGTTGACGACGAAGAGGATGAGGGGCAGCTCATACAGCGCCTCGAGGCTGATAAGCCCCCCCACCGCCGCCTGTTGGGCGATGATTTCGTCCTTGCCATAGCGGCGGGCCGTGAGGAAATCGCTCTCCATACCTTCGAGCTCGGGCTCCATCGTAGTCCTTCCTTCGATTAATACTTGACGTTCGGCCATGTTTTCGTCAAGGTAGAAGCTTGAGAAAATGTCCTGAAGGATGAGGCTCTTTCAAAACTCAGCGAGTTTTGAAAGAGCTACCCATTAAACAGCGATTGGGCGCAGTGTTCGCAACGCGAACACGAGCGATCGCAAAGCCATTTTCAAAAGTAACCGACTTTTGAAAATGGCTAGATGACACGGAGGACGCCATGTCCGCTACGGTAGAGCACGAGAAACGCAAGCGCGAGATACTCGAGAAAGCCCTCGACGTCTTCGTCGACGAGGGCTACGCCGATACGACCTTCCAAAAAATTGCCGACCGCTGCGGCATCACCCGAACCATACTGTATCTCTATTTTAAGAACAAGCGCGAGATCTTCTCGTTCAGCATCAAGCGCTTTACCGAGCGCCTGGAGGAGGCGATCAAAGCCATCGTGGCCGAGGACAAGCTCGCCTCGTACGAGAAGCTCGAGAAGGTCGCGACGCTCATCGTCCAAAGCTGCGCCGAGAACGCGCGCCTCTTGTCGGTGATCATCGCCTATCTCTCCCACATGAAGCGCTCCGGCGGCGACGCGGCCGAGCGCGTGCGCCGACGGACCATACGCATGCGGCACATCCTGGCCGGCATCGTCATAGCGGGACAGAAGAAGGGCGAGCTGGCCCGCGTGCCGGTAAAGCCGGTGACCGAGCTCTTCTACGCCCTGGTGGAGGCAGCCATCTTCCGCGCCACCATGCTAGACGCCACCTCGGCGGACGAGCTGGTGTCGGCCGCCCGGCTCTTCATCAACCGGCTTAAGGCCTGAGGATAGCGAGCGATGGATAGCCCCGAGACCCCCGGCCGACGCAAGCCGGACTGGCTCAAGGTCGCCATACCCCACGGCGCCCGTTGGAAGGGCATGAGCGAGCTCGTAGCCCGCCGCGGCCTCCACACGGTCTGCGACGAGGCCGCCTGCCCGAACAAGGCCGAGTGCTGGGGCTGCGGCACGGCCACCTTCATGATTCTCGGCGACCTGTGCACGCGCGGCTGCCGCTTCTGCGCGGTCGCGACGGCGCGCGAGGGGCGCCCGGTCGACGAGGGCGAGGCCGAGCGCCTGGCTCTGGCCGTGGGCGAGCTGGGGCTGCGCTACGCGGTCATCACGAGCGTCGACCGCGACGATCTGCCCGACCGCGGCGCCGGCCATTTCGCCCGCTGCGTCCGCGCGATCCGCGAGCGCAATCCCGGCGTCCAGGTCGAGGCCCTGACGCCCGACTTCCGCGGCGCCGAGCTCGACGCCTTCAAGGGCGCCGCGCCCGAGGTCCTCGCGCATAACCTCGAGACGGTTCGGCGGCTCCAAGGCGTCCGCGACGGGCGCGCGAGCTTCGATCTGTCTTTGAGAACCCTCAGAGAGGCCAAGGAGAAGCTCGGCGTCACGACTAAATCCAGCCTGCTCTTGGGCTTGGGCGAGCGCGAAGACGAGGTCGTAGCCGCTATGGACGAGCTGCGATCGGTGGGCTGCGATATCCTCGTGATGGGCCAATATCTGCAGCCGAGCGCCAAGCAGCTGCCCGTCGTCGAATACCTGCCGCCGGATCGCTTCGCGCGCTACGCCGCGATCGCGCGCGGCAAGGGCTTCAAGGCCGTCGTCTCGAGCCCGCTCGCCCGGACGAGCTACCACGCCCGCGAGGCGAGCGGAGCGGACGGCGAGGCCGCCGCGAACGCCGGCGCACCCGAAGTAGCCCCCGCCATAGGAGGGGAGGCATGAAAGGATCCTTCGTAGGCAAAGCCAAGGGCGGGAAGCTCCTACGCCTCTCCGTCGAGGCCGCCGGCGGCGTCGTGACGGCCGTTAGCGTACGGGGCGACTTCTTCGCCCATCCCGAGGAGCGCTTCGACGAGCTCGAAGCCGGCCTCGTCGGCTGCCCGGTCGATGAGCTCGGCGCCCGCTTCGGCTCGGGCGCGGCCGCCCTGGGCCTGACCGTCTACGGGCTCCTGCCCGAGGACCTCGACGCGGCCGTAGCGGCGATACGCGCATCCGGCGCCACGCCCTAGCTCCAGCCTTCGCCTATCGATGATGGGGGATTTCAGCATGCGCTTTCGATTCATAGAGACCGGTTACGCGAGCGCCGCCTTCAATATGGGCCTCGACGAGGGAATTTTGAACGCCGTGGCCGAGGGCCGAAGCGAGCCGACCCTGCGCTTCTACGCATGGCGGCCGCGCGCGGTGTCGATAGGCTATTTCCAAGGCCTTGAGGACGAGGTGGACGAAGCCGCCTGCAGCGCGCGCGGCGTCGACGTGGTACGCCGCGTGACCGGGGGCGGCGCGGTCTACCACGCCGACGAGCTCACCTATAGCGTCGTCATGCCCGAGAGCCACCCCTTGGCCGCCGGCTCGATCCTGGACAGCTATCGCCTGCTCTGCGGCGGCGTCGTCGAGGGCTTAAAGGCCCTGGGTATCGACGCGGAGTTCGCGCCGATCAACGACGTGGTAGCCGGCGGCAAGAAGCTATCGGGCAACGCCCAGACCAGGAAGCGCGGCTGCCTCCTGCAGCACGGTACCGTGCTCCTGGGCGTCGACGTGGACGAAATGTTCGCCCTGCTCAAGGTGCCGAACGAAAAGCTCAAGGGTAAGCTCATTGAGGACGTGAAGGCTCGGGTCAGCTCGGTGTCGGACCGCCTCGGCCGGCCCTTCGGCTACGCCGAGGCGCTGTCGGCCTTCAAGCTCGGTTTCGTCAAGGCTTTAGCCGTCAACCTAGCCGACGGCGAGCCGAGCCCGGCCGAGCTCGACGACGCCCGCCGCCTAGCCGCCGAGAAGTTCGGCGACCGGGCCTGGACGGCTAAGCGCTAGCCTCGGACGGCGGCGTTCGCGCTCCGGCCTCCGACGAGGATCGTCGGGCGTCGTCGAGCCGGGGCTCAGTTCCCGGCCGGTCCGCCTTCGGCCCGCGCGAGGAGTAGCCGCGCCGTCTCCTGCTTATAGCCTTTGGCCACCACTTGGGCCTCGAAGAGCGCTTCCAGGTTCAGCTTATAGTTCATGACGGCGTTGATATAATCCAAGGTGCGCCGGGGCGTTCCGCCCTTGGTGACGCGCGCGTGGCCGGCGTTGTAGATGGCGAGCGCCGCGACCTCGTTGCCGCCGACGTCCAGGCAATACGCTAAATGGGCCAAGCCGTAATGGGCGTTCTTTTCGGCGTCGAAAAAATCCTGGAGCGAGAGCTTGGGGAACGAGCGGTTATTCAGCTGAAAGAGCCCGCGGTCGATCGAATCGGCGTTATGGCCTACGGCCGTCACCTTGTAGTTGCTCTCGACGTAGGCTAGGGCGAAGGCTAAGGCGCGCGGCACCTGATGGCGCTCGGCGTTCTCTAAGATAGCTTTGGCGACGAGCTCGGAGCCGGTGAGCTGGCTGAAGAACTGGACCGTGGCGTCCTTCGTCTCATCGGATTCGAAGAACATGGCGATGTGATCGTCGCGGCGTATGGATTTCAAAGCCGGGCCGAATTCCTCGGCGCCGAGCGATGCGAGGGTCGCGAACTTGCTCGGGATATATACGGGATCCGGTTCAACGAGCTCGAGGGGCCGTCGTCCAGCGGCGCAGGAAACGATAGCCCCGGCGGCGAAAGCCGCTACGGCGAGCGATAGGTTCCTGAGAAGGCGGCGCTTAATCATGGTGCGGAAGCTCCTGTATGTCTGGTGTGGAGGTATTTTGAAAAGCAGCGCCCATTGTACGAAAATTCGCCTGAGCGTCAACCCTCTCGCCCCGATGCGAAAAGGGCAAAGTTGATAAAATGTGTATTCTAAGGTTCCGGTAACGCTTAAGCCCTACGATAGCGCCTGGGCAAGCGCGGCTATCGGCATTATCATGGACGAACGCGCCGATGCCGGACCTTGCTCGGCATACGGGCCCTACTAAAGAGCTAAAGGTGGGTATCTATGGATAGACAGCAAGCCCTGGCGTTATGGAAGCGCTACAACGACGATGAATCGCTCCTGCGGCACGCGCTCAGCGTCGAGGCCGCCATGCGGCACTTCGCCAAGAAACACGGCGAGGACGTCGAGCGCTGGGGCGCCGTCGGCCTCCTCCACGACGTCGATTATCAACGCCACCCCGAAGAGCACCTCGTGCATACGCGCGCCATTTTAACCGAAGCCGGTTTGGACGAGGAGTTCATCCGCGCTATCGAGAGCCACGGTTGGGGGCTCTGTACGCAGGTAGAGCCCCGATCGCTTATGGAGAGGACCCTGTACGCCGTCGACGAGCTTACCGGCTTCATCGCCGCCTGCGCCTACGTCCGGCCGAGCAAGAGCGTGCTCGATATGGAAGTAAAGTCGGTCAAGAAGAAGTGGGGCAGCGCCGCCTTCGCAGCCGGCGTCAACCGCGGGGTCATCGAGGACGGGGCTGCCAGGCTGGGCATCGCCTTGGACGAGCTCATAGGCGAGACCATCATGGCCATGCGGGCCGAAGCGGAGGCCCTCGGGCTCAAGGGCTCGGCCTAGACGGTGGGCTGCGGCCGGCGCGTCGGCTAAGCGGCGCGTCGGTTTAGCGACGATTGACCGAGCCGCCGCCGGCGGGCGATAATCGCGCGCCGGCGCGAGCCGCTATTCTACGTACTTTCGGAGCTACCACTCTATGGCGATGCTTGAGAGCCTTTCACAGAAACTCGGCGACGTCGTCCGCGTCATTGGCGGCAAGGCGACCATTACCGAGAAGAACATCGACGAGGCCGTCGACCAGATCAAGATGGCCCTGCTCGAGGCCGACGTCAACCTGCGGGTAGTCCGCCGTTTCGTCAACGCCACCATCGAGGAAGCCAAGGGCGAGAAGGTGCTTAAGGCCGTCTCGCCCGGCCAGCAGTTCGTGAAGATCGTCCACGACCGCATGGTCTCGCTCCTGGGCGACGCCAAGCAGGATTTGGAGCTCAAAGGCCCCGACGTCGTCAGCGTCATCCTGATGGCCGGCCTTCAGGGCTCGGGTAAGACGACGAGCAGCGCCAAGCTGGCCCTCTGGCTCAAGAAGCAGGGCCGCCGGCCGCTCCTCGTGGCCTGTGACCTCGTGCGGCCGGCGGCCGTCGAGCAGCTTTCGGTGCTGGCATCCCAGATCGGCGTCCCGGTGCATCGCGAGGACGGCTCCGAGCCCCTAACCATCGCTAAAAACGCCCTCGCCTTGGCTAAAAAAGAGCAGTATAACGTCGTTATCATCGACACCACCGGCCGTATGCAGCTGGACGAGGCCATGATGGTCGAGCTCGAGCGCATGCGCGAGCTGGTCAAGCCCGACGAAACCCTGCTCGTCGCCGACGCCATGACCGGCCAGGCTGCCGTCGATATCGCCAAGGCCTTCGACGAGCGCATCGGCCTCTCCGGCGTCATACTGTCCAAATTCGACTCGGACGCCCGCGGCGGCGCGGCCCTCTCGCTCAAGGCGGTGACGGGCAAGCCCATTAAGTTCGTAGGCGTGTCCGAGCGACCCGAGGGCTTGGAGCCCTTCTATCCCGATCGCGTCGCCGGCCGCATCCTGGGCATGGGCGACATCGTCTCGTTAGTCGAGAAGGCCCAGGAGGCCTTCGATCAGGAGGAGGCGGTCGAGCTCGAGCGCAAGCTGAGCGACGAGAGCTTCTCGCTCGAGGATTACCTGGATCAGCTACGCAAGGTAAAGAAGATGGGCTCCCTGAAGAGCCTCGTCGAGATGATGCCCGGAGCCGCGGGCCAGATCTCCGAGGATCAGCTGAACGAGGAAGGCCTTAAGTACGAGGAGGCCATACTGCTGTCTATGACTAAGAAGGAGCGGGCCAATCACCTGATTATCGGGCCGACCCGACGGGCGCGCATCGCCCGCGGTTCGGGCACCTCGGTCGCCGAGGTGGCGCGCCTCCTTAAGAAATTCGAGAAATCCAGGCTCATGATGAAGAAGGCCTTGAAGAATAAGAAGGCCGCCGCCAAGATGATGGGCGGGCGGGGCTAAGCCCCGGGACGCGCCGCCGGCGGATCGCCCGAGCCCCGCGGGCCCTTTACACGGGGGCGGCCTTCGCGATATACTGCCGCGCGATTCCGGGGTTCGCCCCGGCGCTGCGCCATCCGGGGTTCCCTGCTCGGCCCGTCGGATGCTTACGAAGCTTACCACCATGGAAACGGAGACGTAACGATATGTCCAGACGATGCGACCTCTGCGGCAAGGGAACCACCTTCGGTAATACCGTCAGCCACGCCAAGAACCGCACCCGCCGCGTATGGCGGCCCAACCTGCTCAGCATGAAGACCATGATCGGCGGCACCGTCATTTCGGTGAAGGTTTGCACCCGCTGCCTCAAGGCCAACAAGCTCGTCAAGTTGGTCTAAGCCAAGCCCTTCCGAGCCGCTAGCCGGCTCGAACGCGAAAAAGCCGCCCGTCCGGGGCGGCTTTT
>CALKWG010000035.1 GCA_938004315.1 uncultured Spirochaetaceae bacterium | reverse complement strand
CGGGCACGCCCTCCTTGGGATACGGGAGGCTCGTGCGCACCGGGAGGCGGGCTATGCCGTCCAGCTCGGTCCGCTCGGCGCCGGCTATGCGCGCCGTGGCGCTGACCATGCGCTTGGGGGCCAGGAGCTCCTCCTCGGCGTACTTGATGCCGCGCGCGCAGCGGTTACCGGTGACGGCCAGGCCGCCTTCGGTCCGGTCCACGGAGAGCCTGCAGCCCATGGGGCAGGTGATGCAAACTAGTTCTTCGCTCACGGTCGACTCCTTAGACTATGGCCACTTCGACCGTGGGGTCGGGCAGGCCGGCGGCGGACTCCAGGTCCTTGGGTCCCAGCTCCACGGTGATCATCTCCGAGGGCTGGATATGGGCCAGCTTCCTGGTCTTCACGACGCGGTTGTTCACCTTGACCTCGAGCGAGGCGCCGTTCTTGACGATCAGGGTGCGCAGGTACAGCTTATTATCGCCGTCCAGGTCGACCCGGCTCGGCGCCAGGTAGCGTACGTTGGGGCCGGACTTGAGCCTAGCCTCGCGGGCGGGCTTGGCGCCCTTGAGCCAGCACGCCACGTTGGCGCCGGCGCGCCGGGCCTCCTCGGCCACGTAGTCCACGAGGTCGTGCACGTGCAGCACGTTGCCGCAGGCGAAGACGCCGGGCACGTTGGTCATGAGCATGGAGTCGACCATCGGTCCGCCGGTCATGGGGTTGAGCTCCACGCCGGCGCCCTTGGACAGCTCGTTCTCCGGCACCAGGCCGACGGAGAGCAGCACCGTGTCGCAGGGGATGACGAAGGCCTTCTCGTGCATGAGGGCGCCGTTCTCGATGGGGGTGATCTCCACGCCCTCCACGCGCTCGCGCCCGATGATGCGCGTGGTCAGGTGCGAGAGATATAGGGGGATGCCGAAGTCGTTCAGGCATTGCACGATGTTGCGCGTCAGCCCCGAGGGGTACGGCAGGATCTCCACCACCGCGTGCACCTTGCAGCCCACCCAGCTCATGCGCCTGGCCATGATGAGGCCGATGTCGCCCGAGCCGATGATGACGGCGTCCTTGCCCGGTACGAGGCCCTCGATGTTCACCAGGCGCTGGGCCAGGCCGGCGGTGTAGACGCCGGCGGGCCGGTCGCCGGGGATGCGGATGTTGCCGCGGTTGCGCTCACGGCAGCCCATGGCCAGCACGACGGCGCGCGCGTTCAAGCGCAGGACGCCCAGGCTCGCGGAGTAGCAGTACAGGGTCTTGATCTCCGCGCGCGCGTCCATCTCCATGACCGTGGCGCCGGTGAAGCTCCGTATGCCCGTGCCCTCGATGCGCTCCTGCATGCGCTCGGCGAACTCGGGGCCGGTGAGCTCCTCGTTGAACTCGATGAGGCCGAAGCCGTTGTGGATGCACTGGCC
>CALKWG010000034.1 GCA_938004315.1 uncultured Spirochaetaceae bacterium | reverse complement strand
CTCGGCGCCCTGGTGGGCGTCACCGTGCTCGTCCAGCTCCTTACCAACATGAAGATCGTCGGCGGCAACGAGCTCGGCGTCGTCACCGGCTCGGGCGGCCAGAAGGGCTTCCGCACGCTCTCGGGCGGACGGGCCTTCATCATCCCGCTCCTGCAGCGCTTCAGCAAATTCGACCTCACCCCCATCACCATCGAGGTCGTGGTCGACTCGGCCATCGCCGCCGGCATCGTGCCCCTGAACGTGAAGGCCACCGTATCCTTCGCCATAGCCGGCAACGAGGCCGGCCGCTCCCACGCCGTGACCCGCATCCTGGACCTGGCCTCCGACCGCGACAACCTGACGCGCATCGCCGGCGACATCATCGAAGGCCACCTGCGCGACTCCATCGCCAGCATGACCCCCGAGCAGGTGATGAAGGACAAGGACACCCTCGTGGCCAAGATGATCAACGTCTGCAAGCACGACCTCGAGAACATCGGGCTCGAGATCACGACGATGAACATCGCCGACGTGGACGACCACCGCCTGCCGGGCGTCGAGGAGCCGGACCTCTACATGGCGCTCTTGAAGCGCATCCAGTCGGCAAACGCCGAGACCAAGGCCCGCCAGGCCCAGGCCGAGGCCCGCGCCGCCAGCGCCGAGCAGGCGGAGGCGCGCCGCGCCGAGACCGAGGTCAAGAGCCTGAAGAACGAGCTGGAGCGGCTCAAGGCCGACGTCCGCGTCCGCCTGGCCCAGGAGGAGCAGCGCCGCAAGGTCGGCGTTGAGCAGGAGAGCGCCGGCGCCCGGGCCCGCGTCGGCGGCATCAAGGCCGAGCTCGAGGCCGAGAAGCAGAACATCAACATGCTCAGGAGCCGCCATAAGGCCGGGATCGTCACCCCGGCCGCGGCCGAGCGCGAGCGCGCCGTCCTTGAGGCCAAGACCGAGGTGGCCGGCTGGGAGGCCGCCGACCGCGCGGAGCTCGAGCAGCTCGAGGTGACCCTGGCTACCATGAAGGGCGCCGGGGCCGAGGCGCGCCGCGCCTGGCTCTTGGACAACTTCGAGGGGCTCTTCGAGCCCTTCGCGGCCACCCTGGGCCTCTACCCCGCCGGCCGCTTGGCCGTGCTCACCGGCTCGGGCGGCGAGCGCCGGCCGCTGTCCGCGATACACCCGGACGCCGTGTCCCAGGCCAGGAACGAGTTGGCCGCGGCCGCGCTGGAGGGGCTCGCCGCCCCGCCGGCCTCTCGCGGCATCGTTGATACTGGTAAGTAATTAATAACATGCCCCAGCTCGCGGCTTAGGCCGCGGGCCGGCGCGGGGTACAGGCCGGCGCGGGGTACGGGCCGGCGGCCCGGCGGCCTACTAGGGCGCCGACGAGCGTCGAGTCCGTCATCGCCCTGCTAGGCCGCCGGCAGCCGCACCCTGAAGACCGTCCACCCCGGCGCGCTCTGGAAGGATATGGAGCCGCCGTGGCGGTCGATTATTTTCTTGCAGATATCCAAGCCTAAGCCCAGGCCCTGGCCCAGCTTCTTCGTCGTGAAAAAAGGCTCGAAGATCCTACCGGCTATCTCGGGCGGGATGCCCGGGCCTTCGTCCTCGAATTCCAGGGCGACGAAGCCGCCGTCGACCCGGCCGATACGTATCGAGAGGGCGCCGGCGTAATCCATGGCCTGGGCGGCGTTATTGATGATATTCATCCATACCTGGCTTAACTGATGCGAAATGCCGCGGACCCTGAGCCCGCTCCGCTCGCGGCGGATATGCAGGCCCTTAAGCTTGCTGTGCAGCAGGGTGAAGACCGTATCCAAGTCGGCGTCCAGGTCGACCGGGCCGAAGCCCTCGTCCTCGGCGGGCCGCACGTAGCTCTGCAGGGCCTGCACGACCATGGCGGCCTTACGGCCCGACTCCATGAGCAACTCGGCCATGCTCTTAAGCTCGCAGAGGTCCCATAGCGTCGACAGGAGGGGGGTCGGCCCGGCCGGCCCCAGGTACTCGGGCCCGATGATCGCCTCGCCTAAGCCCATGGCCAGGGCCCGCTCCGCCCAGAGATGCGCGTCGGGAGCCCCGGCCGAGGCTATCCGCTCCTCGAGGGCCTTCCTCGCCGCGCGGTCGGCGGCCCGTCCCGGCTTCCGCCTCGGGGCCTCCTCGCCCCGCCCGACGCAGCAGGACATCGCCTCTTGAATGGCCCCCGGGGGCAGGGCGCCGGCCCGTCCTATGAGGATCGGGAGCCGCTCCTTGATGAAGGCTTCGAGGAGCTCGGCCGCCATGGCGTTGGCCCCGAGCGGGGTATTGAGCTCGTGGGCTATGCCGGCGGTCAATACGCCCAGGGCCGATAGCTTCTCGGCCTGCACGAGCTGGTCCTGCATGCGCTCGGCGTTCTCGAGCGAGCCCATGAGCTCGCGGTTCAGCTCGCCTAAGCGCTCGTTGGCCGCGCTGAGCTCGTCGGTGCGCTCCCGCACCGTGGATTCCAGGCCGGCGGTCAGGGCCTGCAGGCGGCCGGCCATGTCGTTGAAGCCGCGCCCGAGCGCGCCGAGTTCGTCGCCCGAACGTATAGTCGCCCTGACCGAGAAATCCCCGGCGCCTATCGCCGCGGCCGCGGCGGAGAGCTCGGCGATGGGCTCGCCGAGCTTGGCGCTCATGTAGAAAGAAAGGGCGTAGGCCGCTCCCAGTATCAGGGCCGAGACCGCCAGGCTGAGCCCCAAGGCGGCGCCGAGGGGGGCGAGCAGGACCTGGGAATTCACGGCGACCGCGATGAGCAGGCCCCAAGGCTCGAAGCTACGGTACGCGACGATATGGCGCCCGGGGCCGAGCGCCTGGCTCTTAAGGTCGACGACGCCCGGCTCGGCCGCCCCCAGGGCCCGCAGCGCGTCGTCCGGGCCGAGCTCGGGCGCCTGGTCGCTCGGCCTGGAGCTCAAGGCCGGCCGCCGGCCTTCGCCTATCGCCAGGATGACCTCGCCGGGGCCGGCCAGGCGCGCCGTATAGGTCTCGATGCTCCCCAGCGCTATGTCGCGATAGAAGGGATTGGCCTGCAGGCCCGCCCTGGACAGCTGATCGTAGGCTGAGAAGACTCGATTATCCACGAGGTCCAGCTTGATCGCCAGGGACTCGCGCGCCTGGCGCTCGATGACCCTCGCGAGCAAGAGCCCGTAGCCGAGCGAGACGCTAAGCACCGAGGCGGTGGCTATGCCCAGGCCCAGGGCCAGGATCTTATGGCGTACCTTCATGGCTCAGGGCCGCTCCGTCGTCGCGAAGAGCGCCCCTAAGTATGACGGGAAGTCCATGCCGTAGGTCGAGGCCCAGAGCTCGCCGAAGGAGCCGGCCCTCTGGGCGGCCGCGATATACGCGGCGACGAGCTCGCGCAAGCCCGGATCGCTTTTCTTCACGCCCCAGCCGGTGCTCACGATATCGCCGGGGAAGGGCGAGAGCGACAGGCCGCGCATCTGGTCGCCCATCTTGGCGAAATAGACGCTGCCGTCCAGGAGGTAATCGGCCTGCCCGGAGCGGACCAGCTCGAAGAGCCCGCGCTCGTCGGCGGCGTAGCGGTAGGAGAAGGAGTAGCCCTCCCGAGCCGCGAGGTCGCGGAGGGTCTTGTGCTGGAAGGAATCGGGTATCACGGCGAAGGTCTTGCCGGCTAGCCCGGCCAGGCCCTTGGGCTCCTCCCCCGCCCGACCGGCCAATTGGCTGCGCGTCGGGAAGACGGGCACCATGTCCATGAGCCGCTCGCGCCAGGGCACGACCGCCAGGGGCAGGGCGTAGAGGTCGACCGCGGATAGGAGGTCGGGCACGTAGGCGTAGGAGGTACCCGGCGCGCCGAGGTCGGGCGGCATGACCCCGTTCAGGGTGAAGAAGGCCTGGACGCTCGATTGAGGGACCGCCTCGAGGCGTAGCCCTACGCAATCGGCCATGGCCTTTACGAGGAGGTAGTCGAAGCCCGAGCCGCCTCCGGAGCCGTCGGGCTCGTAGGTATCGCGGCTCAGGTAGAGGGCGACGCGCAGCGGCGAACCCGACGCCCGTTTGGCGGCGAGCCAAGCCTCGGCCGCGGGATTCAGCCCCAGTTCGGAGGCCAGCGGCGCCCGCGGGGCCGCCGACGCCGATCGGCCGTCGGACTGAGGCCCGCTAACCGCGGGCGCTCGGTCGCCGCACGAGAGAGAGATGGCGGCGAGGGCCGACGCCGCGACCAGGGCCGCTAAGCCGACGCCCCGGGCGCGCGCGGGCTTCTTTCTATGGTTCATGCCCAGCTCCTCGGCCTCAAGTCTAGCCGAAGGGCATCTAGGCTTCAAGTGAGAGGCTTAGAAGCGGTAGGTGAAGCGGCCGCTCACGGGCACCGAGCCGGAATTGCTGAAGCTGCCGCGGCTGAAGCCGTAGCGCACGGCCTCGTCGATATGGGATATGCCCGAGCTCCGCTCGATCATGATGTCCTCCAGCCGAACGCCGCCCGCGGCGTCGTAGGGGGAGACGCGGAAGAGTATCTCCACGGGGCGCAAGGCGTTCTCCAGCTTATACTCGGCCCGCGCGATCGGGTAGCCGGCGTCCTCGAGGGCGGCCCAGAGCTCGGGCCGCGCGTCGAAGGCGGGCTGAACGCCCCCTCTGAGCCGCCATCTCCCGGTTTGGCCGCGTTCATACGCCCGTTCGAAGGCGGCGCGCCGCTGGGCGGCGGTTCCGGCCATGCCGGCCCCCGAGAAATCGGGGACCGAATTAATGAGCTCATCGCCGAGCTCGAAAGGCAGCGGCATATAGAGCCAGATAGGCGGGCCGAAGTTGCGGTCGGCCACCCCCGCGCC
>CALKWG010000033.1 GCA_938004315.1 uncultured Spirochaetaceae bacterium | reverse complement strand
CCCACGTCGCCGCAAACGGCGATCACTTCGCAGTCGTAATTTTCTTTTAACCAAGGGACGATGACGGTGGTATCGAGTCCGCCTGAATATGCGAGCACTATCTTCTTAAGCATAAAGGCCTCCTATGTGCGCGCCGACGGAGCGGCGCTATTGGGATGAGGGTACGGGCAAGCTTAACGCCGAATCAGGGCGTTATAAAAAGCTCAAACTAAATTGGGGTACGGGGATTAACGACGACGGAGACGGAGGGCGGGACGGGAGACGGAACGGGTAGCGGAGGCGTTGAGGTCGGAGGCGGGGTAGGCAATCGGCGACGATGAAGCGGCCGGTCCGGCTTGTTGCGGGTAACTCATTGAATGAGCACCTCCTCACTAAGATGTTACCGAGCCTAACGGCGCGGCGCGCATCGTGTCAAGGGTTGAAACGCCGCGAGCCTCGGCGGCTTTTGCGTTTTTCGGTATGCCGAACGATGATTCCGCGCTTGTTTACTACACATTCGTATAGTATAGTTGGGCGACGAGGGAAACGTGGATACGCAACGAAAGCTCGCCATACTCGCCGACGCGGCTAAATACGACGCCTCCTGCTCCACCTCCGGAAGCGCGCGCGCCAACAAGGGAGGCGTAGGAAACGCCGCGGTAGGCGGCATCTGCCATAGCTGGTCGGCCGACGGCCGCTGCGTCGCGCTCCTCAAGGTCCTCCTCTCCAACGCCTGCGCCTACGACTGCGCCTACTGCGTCAATCGCCGTTCGGCCGACCGGCCGCGGGCCGGCTTCGAGCCGGAGGAGCTCGTGCGGCTCGTGATGTACTTTTACCGACGGAATTACATAGAAGGCGCGCTCCTATCCTCCGGCGTCGCCTGCTGCCCGGACGCCACCATGGAGCGCCTGATCTTCGTCGCCAAGACCCTGCGCCTCCGCGAGCGCTTCAACGGCTACCTGCACCTGAAGATCATCCCCGGCGCCTCCGACGAGCTCGTGGCGGAGGCGACGCGCTGGGCCGACCGGGTCTCGGTAAATATTGAGCTACCGAGCGCGGCAAGCCTGGCCGCCGTGGCGCCGGATAAGACGCCGGCCTCCATCCTGCGCCCCATGCGTATCCTAGCGCGGGCCTCGGGCTTCGAACCCAAGGCACTACCGCCGGCCGCTTCGGCGCGGGCGACGATAGGGCCGGGCGAATCGACGGCCGCCGAGTTTCCGGGCGCAGAAGAGCCCTCCCTCCAGCTCCCCGCAACGCGTTCCGCCCCACGGCCCTTCGAACCGCCCCGTGCAGGCGGCTATGGCGGCGGGCTACCGAGCGTCACGGAAGCGCGGCGCTATCGTCCGCGCGATCCCGGCTCGGCTACCCTGCCCGCCGGCCAGACTACGCAGATGGTTATCGGCGCGAGCCCTGAGTCAGACCGGCAAATCCTGACTCTAGCCGAGAACCTATACCTAGCCTACGACGTACGGCGCGTCTACTACTCGGCCTTCATACCGAGCTCGCCCGACCCGCGGGTGCCCGCCCTAGCCGGCCCGCCCCTCTTACGAGAGCATCGCCTGTACCAGGCCGATTGGCTCTTTCGCTTCTACGGCTTCAAAGGCGACGAGCTTTTCGAGGGCGGCGGCCCGAACCTGGACGAGGCCCTCGACCCCAAGTGCGCCTGGGCCATGCGGAACCTGCATCGTTTCCCGGTCGACGTGAATCGGGCCGAGTATATGGAGCTCCTCCGCGTGCCCGGGATAGGCCCCAAGAGCGCTTCGCGCATCGTCCGCGCTAGGCGGGAGGCGCCCTTGGTCGCCGAAACCTTGGGAAGGCTCGGCGTCGTCATGAAGCGGGCCCGCTGGTTCGTCACCTGCTCGGGCGTGCCGGCCTTCCCGAGCGTCATGCGCGGCGGCAGCCGCCTGGCCCCGGGCATCGACAATCCGGCGGGGCTGCGGGCGGCCCTGGGCGACGGCGCGCCTTCGGCGCTCGAGCCGATGCAACTGGAGTTCTCGTTTTGAGCCAGGCGCATACCGTGGTCTACGAGTACGAAGGGGGCTTCGCCGGCTTCCTCTGCGCGGCGGCCGAGCTCATCAACGCCACGAAGGCCGACGGCGCTTCGCCAACGCGCGCCTCATTCTCGGTCGCCGCGGCGAGCGGCGCGGCCGGCCTCTTCGAAGAACGCATCGGCGTCGCGCGCGATGACGGTCGAGCCGCCGCGCTCTGGAAGCGGCTGTCGGCGAAGGCCGGCCTCGAAGCCATGGAGACGATCCGGGCCGCCTTCCTCTCCGACCTCGCCGGCGCCGACGGCGCGGCGGCGCGCCTCCTGGCTCGCATGGCCTGGCGCGGAGCCCGCGCCCTCGACGAGCTGGGCGACGCGGACGCGATACTCGTCGAGAAAGCCGCCCATAGAGCCCGCGCCGAGGCCCACCTGATGCTCGGGCTCGTGCGCTTCTCGGAGCTGGCCGACGGATCGTACTACGCGTCGATCAGGCCGGACTGCGATGCCCTGCCCTTGATAGGCGATCACTTCGCCGAGCGCTTCCCCGATATGCGTTGGGCCATACGCGACCGGCGGCGCGGTACGGCGGCCGTGCACTTGCCCGGCGCGCCGTGGCGTTTAGTCGAAGGCTTCAGCCTGGGCGGGGCGGCGGGCGACGAAACGGCGGGAGGGCCTTCGTCGACGCCGTACTCGGCGACGCCGTACTCGGCGACGCCGTACTCGGCGACGGAGCTTGAGCTCCGCGCAGCCTGGGCGCTCTACTTCAAGAGCGTCGCCATCGAGGAGCGGGCGAACGAGCGCTTGCAGGCCGGGCATATGCCTAAGAAGTATTGGGACGAGCTGCCGGAGTTCGGCGCGGGCGCGACCTGAACCGCCGGCTCGGTCGCGGTCGCGCTTAGTGCGTCGGCCAGGGGAGCTTGGCCCAGCCGAAGCGCTGGCCGTAGAGCTCGCCCATGGCCTCGGGCGTTACGAGCTCCGAGCAGGGGCCCGAGGCCACGGACCGGCCGCCCTTGACCAAGACCGCCCGGTCGGCCACCGCCAGGGCGAAGCCCAGGTCATGGGTCGACAGGAGCACGCCGCCCCCCGACTCCGCGATGCCGCGCAGGACCGACGAGACCTGGGCCACGTGGCCCGGATCGAGCATGTCGCTCGGCTCGTCCAGCACCGTCCACGCGGCCTCCTGGGCCAAGGCGCGCGCCAGGCGCACCAGCTGCAGCTCGCCGCCTGAGAGCGCGGTGATAGGCTTATCGCGCTTATCGATCATCCCGACTTTCCGGAGGGCGTCGGCCGCGATCTCCCGGTCCCTGCCGCCGGGGGTGCCCAGGTACGGCAGATGGGGCGCGCGGCCGAAGCTCACGTATTCCAGGCAGCTGAAGGCGAAGACCAAGCGCTCCATCTGCGGTAGGAAGGCCGCCTGGCCGTCGCGCTCAAGGCGCCCGGAGCCGGGCCTACGCCACCCGGCGGCTATGCCGAGCGCGGTGGACTTGCCCGCGCCGTTAGGCCCTAAGAGGGCCGTGACCATGCCTTCGGCCGCCTCGGCCGTAAAGCCGATTAAGGCGGGCCTCGGCTCGCCTTTATAGTTGTAGCTGAGATCGAGGAGCCTGAGCATCTTAAGCCCTCCCCAGGCGCAGGCGCTGCGAGGCGAGCAGGGCCACGAAGACCGCCGTCCCGAGGAGCGCCGTGACCACGCCCAGGGGTAGCTCGCCGGCGAAGAGGCCGCGGGCTATGGCGTCGGCGACCACCGCGAAGGCCGCGCCGAGCAGGGCCGAGCCGGGAATGGTCGCCGCCCCCTCGGAGCGCAGGATCAGGCGGGCGGCGTGCGGTACGATGATGCCTATCCAGGATACGGTGCCGGCCATCGCGGTGACCGCGGCTACGCCGGCGGCCGCCAGGCCCAGCGCCAGGGCCCGCTCCAGGCCCGGCCGGGCGCCCAGGGACGCGGCGGTCGCCTCGTCGAGCGACAGGAGCGTGATGCGCCAGCGGGCCGCGACGAGCGCGGCCAAGGCGACGAGCGCGGGCCCGGCCGCTAGGCCCAGCTGCTCCCAGGACGAACGGGAAAGCCCGCCCATCATCCAATAGCTGATGTCCGGCAGCTCGTTCCGCGGGTCGGCGCCGTACTTCACGAGGGCTACGGCCGCCGAGAAGAAGGCCGAGACGGCTATGCCGGCCAACACCAGCCTGAGCACCGAGCCGCCGAAGCGCAGGCGCCCGGCCAGGAAGACCGAAAGCCCCAAGGCCGCCAGGGCGCCGGCGAAGGCCGCGCCGAAGAGGGCCGCTCCGCCGCTGCCGGCGACCAGGGCCAACGCGGCGCCTAAGGACGCCCCCTGGCTTACGCCGAGGAAGCCGGCGTCGACCAGGGGATTGGCGAAGATCAGCTGGAAAGCGCAGCCGGCCGCCCCGAGCGTGGCGCCTAAGAGCAAGGCGGCCAGCACCCGCGGCGCGCGGATAAGGAGGAGGACGCGGAGCGCTACGGGGTCGTCGGCCAGGACCCGAAGGTCCATGAAGCCCGGCTTAGGGTAGCGACCGAAAAGCAGGGCCGCCGCGGCGGCGAGCACCAGCGCCGCGGCGGCGAGCCATAGACGGCGCGAGGCGCCGACGACCGGGCCGCCGGTCCCGTCCGACCTCACCTGAGCCAGTCGCCCTGCGCCCGCGGGAGTATCGTAGCCTCGAAGGCGTCGTCTCCGAGATCGTAGAACAGCTTGAAGAAGCGGCGCGCCTCCGTTTCAAGGGACAGCTGACGCTGACGCTCCGGATGTATGAGCTTCGACATCCAGAGGAGCCCTAGGCCCCAGCGAGTATCCGGCTGGTCCCAAGAGTAGAAATCCTGGGCGTAGCCGCGGACGCGGCCGTCGCGTACCGCGCGGAGGCCGGCGAAGCGAGGATCGGCGGCGATAGCCGCGGCTAGCTTCGAAGCGTCCTCCCGGTACGAGATGACGACGACGATGTCGGGGTTCCAGGCGGCGATTTGTTCCGCGCCGACCGTAGCCCAGCCCGATCCGGGGTTCTGGCCCTTCCAGACGGGCGAGCCGCCGGCCATCTCTACCATCCTGGTCTGGATCCAGGCGTCCGGCGGCACTTGGTAAGCGCCCGCCGAAGCCTGTACCACGAGGACCCGCGGCTGGGCGGCGCCGGCCGCTCGCGCGAGGCGGGCCGTCGACTCGACGCGGTCGACGATCTCCTTGTAGTAGGCGATCAGCTCGACGGCGCGCCGCTCGGCGCCGTAGACGCGCCCGATGGCCGCCAGATCGGCGTAGTAATCCTCCGGGGTCTCGAGCTCGACGTAGAGCGTCGGCACCCTGAGAGCCGACAGGCCAGCGCCGAGGCTGGCCTTCATGCCGCTCTTTAAGATGACTAAGTCGGGGCGCAGGGCCGCATAGGCCTCGGCGCCGGCCGTCCTATCCAAGCCCGGCTTAGCCAAGAAGCCCGGCTGGACGGCCTCGAGGAAGGTTCCCAAGCCTTGATCGGTGCCCGCTATGGACACCACCGAGGAGCGGGCTTCGGGGAAGGCGTAGAGCGCGTCGGCGACCATCGCGACGGCGCGCCCGCCTAAGACGACGCGGGCGGGCTTGAGAGGGAGGCGCTCCTGGGCGCCCAGGGAACTCGCGAGCGCCGCGAGGACTAACGCGGCGATGATTCGACGGAAACGAATAATACTCATTGAGTGAGTATACCATGCTCTCCCAAGAGCGGACAAGCAAAAATCGTCCGTCTCAGAGCTCGAGGGCCAGCTGGAGCGGGCGGAGCGAGGCGGCCTCGCAAGCCGCGACGGGTATCGCCGCTCGGGGCGCTCGGGGCGCTCGGGCCGCTCGGGCTTCAGCGGCCTAGGCTCGCCAAGGCCCGATCGTAGGCCTCCGGCGTGTCGAGATCAGTAAAGAGACCGGCGGCGCTCGCGCCGAGCGCCTCATCGAGCTCGCAGGCCGCCCAGCGCCCTTCCTGTAGGTAGGCCTTCAAGGACGCGCCCGGATCCCAAGAGGCAAGCCGCTCGATCAAGGCGTACGAGAGCCAGACCGGATGGCCTAAGCGCCCCTGCGCGCGGCAGAATACGGCCTGCGGCGCGTCCTCACCGGCTCGCCCGTTCGTCAGGCGCTCGGCTTCGGCGGCCAGAAGGGTAAAGGCCTTAGGCGGTACGAGCGGCATGTCGGCGTGGGAGACCAGGAAGCCTAGGCCGCCCGGATCGAGCTCCCGGGCGCGGCGAGCTCCGAGGGCGATGGAGCCGAGCATACCGCGCTCCCAGCCTGGGTTGCGCTCGAAATCGACGCCCGAGCCGGCCAAAGCCGCCTCAAGCTCGTCAGCGCGGTAACCGCTGACAACCAAAGGCCTGCAGCCGCCGCTAATCGCTGCTCTGACGGCGGCGGCCGCTACGCAGCCGCCTGGCCAGGGCAGAAGGGGCTTATAGTCGCCGGCCGGACAGCCGGCCATGCGGGCCGACCTACCGGCCGCCGGGATAACGCATATCGTCGACACGGGGCCAGTATGGTAGCGCCCGCGCGGCCGGTCAATGGCCGCCGTATCGATACCGCGGAAACGGCCGATCAGCGCGGCGGCCCACGACCGTCGGGCGGCATATCTTCCCGAGCCCTCGGTTTTTTCGTATACTGAAGTTACAGCTACTTAATGATCGAGCTGGCCGCGGCTATCCGCGGCGGAAACGCGGCCCCGCATCGGGGGCTCTATGAAAGGCGGCACGCGATTGGCGACCGATTTGGCGACGCTCGAAGCCTATCTGACGGAGGAAGGGCTTAAATACTCCGTACACGGCGACTATATACGTACCAGCTTCGCTACGGACGTCTATAAGGACCAGGACGGCGATTCCTCCGTCTTCATCATCGCGCGCTTAGACGAGGACGGCGAGTATTTTAAGCTCCTAGCCCCGAACCTCTATAACTATCCGCCCGAAGGGCCGGATCGGTCCGAGGTGTTCCGCGTACTCCTAGGCGTATGCTGGCGCTCCAAGCTCATAAAATTCGAATACGACGAACGGGACGGCGAGATCAGGGCCATCATCGAGTTCCCCTTGGAGGACGCGATCCTGACCAAACGCCAGTTCCTACGCTGCCTAAACGGCCTGGTGCAGATCGTCGACGAGTACCACTTGGCTATAGCCAGCGCCATGGCCGGGGGGCCGGGCTCGCTGGACGAGGCGGAGGAGAGCTCCGAAAACTATAGGCGCGCCGAGCGGCTGTACCGGACCGCCGGCGTGGAGCGTCGACGCGCGGGCGCGTCCGATCTCCGACTGGAGGAATGACATGTCCAGATACGACCGGTACTCCGAGAGCGCCTTAGGCGTCCTCGTCAAGACCCAGGATATAGCCATACGCGAGAGCCGCGGCCAAACCGAATCGTCCGACTTGGCCTCCGCCCTGCTCCTGGCGGCCCTGCCCGAGATCGTCGCCATCGCCCGCAGCAACCACGCCGTGGTCGACGATAAGCGCCTCAAGGCCCTGAACGAACGCATAGAATCCGTCCCGCCGCGCGACGCCGACGGCCCTATAAAGATCTCGGACGAGTTCCGCAGCATACTCGACCAGGCGGAGGCGTTAGCGGGCGAGGCCAAGGTTGAGCCCGAACACCTGATACGCGCGGCCTGGCCGAGCATTAAGGACCAGCTGTCGCCCTACTTCCGCGACGAAGCCCAGCCCGAGCTGGCCTTGCCGCCCGAGGATATAGACCTACCGCTCCCCAGGCCCCAAGGCAGGTCGTCCGAGGCTATGCGCATGCTTGAGCGCTTCGGCCGCGAGCTCACCGGCGCCGGCGCCGACTTCCCCGTCTTCGGCCGCGAGGCCGAGCTGGACGCCCTCGTCTCTGCCCTGCTCAAGTACTGGAAGCCCAATCCCCTGGTCATAGGCGAGTCGGGCGTGGGCAAGACGGCCCTGGTCGAAGGCCTGGCCATGCGCATCAAGGAAGGCCGCGTCCCCGAGCGCCTCAAGGGCGCCAAGATCTTCGAGCTCAGAATCTCCGAACTCCTGGCCGGCACCAATCTCCACGGCGCCCTCGAGGAGAACCTTAACCTCGTCATCGAGGCGGCCGAATCAGTTCCGGATCTGTATCTCTTCATAGACGAGATTCATCAGGTGGTGCCTTCCTTCGCCAACAATCCCATCTCCGAGGTTTTAAAGCCCGCCCTTTCAAGCGGGCGCATACGCTGCATCGGCGCTACGACCAGCGCCGATTTCTCGAGGTATATAGAAAAGGATACGGCGCTCCTCCGGCGCTTCCAGACCGTACTCGTAAAAGAGCCCGATCGGGCGACGGTGCGGCTCATCATGAAGGGCCTAGCGCCGCGCCTTGAGCGGCACTTCGGCATTACCGTACCCGACGAGGCTCTCGATCGAGCGCTCGTCCTGGCTAAGCGCTACCTGCCGATGCGCCGCTTCCCCGATAAAGCGCTTGAGCTGCTCGACCGCGCCGCCTCGAGGGCGGTCTTCCGCGGCGAGTCGACGCTCGGCGAGGCGCGCCTCTTGGAGGCGGTCAAGGATATAGCCAACGTGGTGGCGGAGACGGGCCTCGAGGTATCGTCGGGGCTCCCGGGCCTGGAAAGCGCCCTGGGCAAGGACATCCTGGGCCAGGACAAGGCAGTGGCCGCCGTCGCCGAGGCCGTGCGCATCGCCAAGATGCGCCTTGGCCCCCAGGACGGACGGCCCGACGGCGCCTTCCTCCTCACCGGCCCCACCGGCGTCGGTAAGACCGCCTTGGCCCTGAGCCTAGCCAAGGCCCTCTCGGGGCGGGACGACGCCATGTTCCGCATCGACATGAGCGAATTCTCCGACGCCCACACGGCGGCCCGCCTCCTAGGCGCCCCGCCGGGCTACATAGGCTACGACGACGCCCCGCTCCTCTCGCGCGCGGTAGATAGCTGCGCCGGCGGCGTCCTCCTCCTGGACGAGCTAGAGAAGGCCCACGCCCAGGTGCATAGGCTCTTCCTGCAGATACTGGACGCGGGCCGCGCCACCGATTCATCAGGGCGGACGCTGTCCTTCGCCTCGATCACCATCATCGCCACCTGCAACGTCGGCGGCGACGCGGGCCCGGCCATAGGCTTCGGCCAGGACGCCCTGCCCGGCCGCGAAGGCGCGCCCCTGGCGGCGCTCAAGCGCGCCTTCCCCGTGGAGCTCTTGAACCGATTCGACGCCATCGTGCCCTTCCGCTCCTTGGACGAGGCCGACGCCCGCCGCATCCTGGCCGAGACCATCGTGCCCAAGGGCAACGCCGCCCTGCGCGAGGAATACGGCCTCGAACTTCGTTTCGACGAAGAGGCCATCGGGCTGATCGTCGAGCGCGGCTTCAGCCGCGAATTCGGCGCCAGGCACCTTATGCGCGCCTATCGGACGCTGGTGTCGGGCCCGCTATCGCGGCTCCTCGCCAAATGGTCGGGCGCGGCAGCGATCCAGGTTCGACGAGAGGGCGACGCGCTCGCCTTCGAGGCCGCTCACGACGCATAGCGCCGCTGAGCGCCGTTAATCATTGGACTGGGGGGCGGCGAGAGCCTATACTGAAGGCGCCGCCGCGGCCATCGTCGCGCTTCGTCGAAGGTCGGCCTGCGGAATACGCAAGGGAGGATACTCATGGCAGCAATCAAGGGCATCGTAGAAGAGGTGCCGAATTTCTACCGCATCATCGCGCTCACGCCGTTCCGCAAGACCAAGGGCGTCAATTTCGACATATTCCCCATGGAGTTCCTGCCGCGCGTCGACGGCATCGACCGAGTGCTCCACGAGAGCGACGCCCTGTCTCCCGGCTCGGTCGGCGAGGTCGAGCGCCCCTGGTACCTGCACCAGCACCAGGAAGATAACCTTATCGTCCTGCACGGCGTTCGCACCGTCGATATCTATACCCTCGAGCACCGCCGCGTCGAGAACTTCGTCGTCGAACCGAATAAGGTCTATAAGAACGGCAAGCTCGTCTACGACGGCCCGGCCATCCTGGTCTGGCCATGCAACGTGTTCCATAGGATACGGAGCGGGCAGGCCGGCTCGGCCTCGCTCAATTTCGCCGTGCGCCATCCGGGCTTCGACATCAAGACCAACTTTAGCGTCTACGACCTGAATGCCGATACCGGCGACTATAAGGTCATACGCGCCGGCCACCTGGACCAAAACCTGAACTAAACCCGGGAGAGACTTCATGCGACTCGAAGACGGCCTTAGCATCCGCGGCGCGACGCTCCGCAACAGGATCATCATGCCCCCGCTCGTCTGCTTCAACTGGGGCGACGGCCGCGGATACCAGACGCGCGACCGGGCGGCGCACTACGGCCGCCGGGCCGCAGGCGGCGTCGGGCTCATCGTCGCCGAGGCCACCGCGGTCTGCCCCGAGGGGCGCATCCATGCGACCGAGCTCGGGCTTTGGGAGGACGGCCAGATCGATCAGTTCGCCCGAATCGCCGACGCCTGCGCGGCGTACGGCGTACCGGTGATCGTGCAGCTCGTACACGCCGGGGCCAAGGCCGCCGCCGAGCGGCGCGTCTCCGCCTCGCCCTCGGAGCCGGGCGCGGAGCCTAAGGTCGAGGCGATGGACGAGGCGGCGATCGCCAAGCTGGTCGACGACTACGCCGCCGCGGCCCGCCGCGCGCGAGTCGCGGGCTTGGCCGGCGTCGAAATCCACGGCGCCCACGGCTACCTGATCAACCAGTTCATCTCCGCGGCGAGCAACCGCCGCGAAGACGGCTACGGATCGGGCCACCCCGACGGGGCGGCCGCGGGCCGACGGCGCCTAGCGCTCGAAGTCTGCCGCGCCGTCCGCTCCGAGCTCGGCGCGGGCCTCGTGATGGCCTACCGCTTCGGCGTGAACGACCCGACCCTAGCCGAGGACGAGGCCCTGGCAGCGGCCCTCGAGGCCGTGGGCGTCGACCTCCTCGACGTATCGGCCGGCATAGGTTGGGAGGGGCTCGAGCCGGAGGCGGGCTTCCCCTACTCCAAGGTAACCTGGCTCGGCGCGGCCATGAAGCGCCGCAGCGCCCTGCCCGTCGCCGCCGTCTTCGGCGTCACGAAGCCCGAGCAGGCGCGCGGCCTCATAGAGGGCGGCTACTGCGACCTGGTCGCCGTGGGCCGCGGCCTCCTGGCCGATCCCGACTGGGCAGGCAAGGCCCTGCGCGGCGAGCCGGTAAACGAGTGCCTGCACTGCAAGCCCGGCTGCCGGTTCCGGGAGGACGGCTCGCTCTGCCCGCGCTCGGGCAAGGACGCGGCGCCGGCGGTCGGCGCGGCCTAGCTCGTCGCGGCACGTCCTCGGAGACGGATTATGGCGAGCGAATACCGGATTAGCGCCGAGCACGCGGCGCGCATCGTAAAGAATCTCCGCGAGGCCTCGGGCAACAACGTCAACGTCATAGGCGAAGGCGGCGTGATCCTGGCCTCCTCGTCCCCCGAGCGCGTCGGCACGGTGCACGAGGGGGGCAAGCGCATCATGGCCGGCGACTGCGACGAGATAGCCATCAGCGCCGAGATGGCCGCCTCCATGCCCGGGACGCGCCCGGGCTATAACGGCGTCGTCATGATCGGCGACCGGCGCGTGGCGGTCATCGGCATCTCGGGCGACCCGGAGATCCTTCGCCCGCTCACCAAGGTGGCGGCCATCGCGGTGCGCGAGGAGGTCTTGAACGCGGCCCGGCATCGCGAAGAGATTCGGCGGATCGTATCGATGAAGGCCCAGGTGGCCGACGTGGCGGAGCGCATGAAGGTGGTGGCCTTAAACGGCTCCATCCTCGCGGCCAAGCTCGGCGACAAGGGCCGGAGCTTCAAGATCGTCGTCGCGGAGATAAAGAAGCTGGCCGAGGGCATCAACCAGCTTATCGATAACTTCTCCGAGGACTAAGCCCGGGGCGGCCGACGAAGCAGGTCGCCGACCGCCGCGTAGACCGCCGCCGCTACACGAGCCCGTTGTGCCTAAGGAGCGCGTCTATGCTCGGCTCGCGGCCGCGGAAGGCCTTGAAGCTCTCGGCCGCGGGGCGCGAGCCGCCCATGGCCAGGAACTCGTCCCAGAACTTCTTACCGGTTACGGGATTCGCCCCGCCGGCCTCTTCGAAGGCGCCGTAGGCGTCGGCCGATAGGACCTCTGCCCACTTGTAGCTGTAGTACCCGGCCGCGTAGCCGCCGGCGAAGATGTGGCTGAAGCCGTTGGGGAAGCGGTTATAGGCCGGCGGGAAGTTGACCGCCACCTCCTTACGCACCTCGTCCAAGAGCTTGAGCCAGTCGCCTCCCTCGGGATCCATGTAGGTATGCAGGAGCATGTCGAAGAGGCCGAACTCCAGCTGGCGCACGGTCGCCATGCCCACCTGGAAGTTCTTGGCCGCGTACATCTTGTCGAAGAGCGCCTTAGGCAGGCTCTCGCCCGTATCGACGTGGCCGCTCATCGCCTTGACCATGTCCCACTCCCAGCAGAAGTTCTCCATGATCTGGCTAGCCAGCTCCACCGCGTCCCACTCGACGCCGGCTATACCTGAGACGGGCAGCTCGTCGACGCGGGTAAGCATGTGCTGCAGGCCATGGCCGAACTCGTGGAAGAGCGTGGTCACCTGGTCGTGGGTAAAGAGCGCGGGCTTGCCTCCCACGGGGCCGGAGAAGTTGCAGGTGAGGTAGGCCACCGGCAGCTGCACGGCGCCGTCCTTGAGCCTCCGGCTGCGGCAGACGTCCATCCAGGCGCCGGCGCGCTTACCCGAGCGGGCGTAGAGGTCGAAATAGAAGCCGGCGAAGGCCTGCCCGTCCTTCTTAAGGAGGTAGTAGCTCGCGTCCTTGTGCCAGACCGGAGCCGGAGCCTTCTCTACGTCGACGCCGTAGAGGGTCTTTACCGTGTTGAAAAGCCCGGCTAGGACCTTGGGTTCGGTGAAGTACTGCTTCACCTCCTGGTCCGAGAAGGAGTAGAGCGCGGCGCGCATCTTCTCGGCGGCGTAGGATAGGTCCCA
>CALKWG010000032.1 GCA_938004315.1 uncultured Spirochaetaceae bacterium | reverse complement strand
GAGATCCGGTTGCGCCCGGCCTCCTTGGAGCGGTACAGCGCGGCGTCGGCCAGGTCTAAAAGCATATATTGGTTCAGGTCTCCGTCGGCCACGGCCGCGGCCGCGCCGACGCTCACCGTGACGACCGAGCCGGCCGTGCTGGCGGCGTGCGGCAGGCCCAAAGCCTCTACCGCCGCGCGTATGCGCTCGGCCACCTTGGTCGCCCCGGACAGGTCGGCCCCGGGCAGCACGACGGCGAACTCCTCGCCGCCGTAGCGCGCGGCGCTGTCCTGCGGGCGCTCGAGCGAGGCCTTGATCGCCGTCGCGACGGCCATCAGGGCCTCGTCCCCGGCCTGGTGGCCGTAGCGGTCGTTGTAGGGCTTGAAGCAGTCGATATCGATCATGAGCACCGCCAAGGGCTCGCCTAAGCCTAAGGCCGCGTCGTAGCGGCGCTCGAGCTCGGCGTTCAGCGAACGTCGGTTGGGCAAGCCCGTCAGGCCGTCTCGGGAGGCCAGCTCCTCGAGCTTGACGTTCGCCTCCTCGAGCTCGCCCTTGAGCTTGGATAGCTCGTCGACCCGGCCCTTGAGCAGGGCGCGGGAGCGCAACGTGGCGGCGAACCAGAGCGCCCCGACCCCCGCGGCGAGGTAGAGCGCGATCGCCCACCAGGATAGCCAGGGGCTGGTCTGGACGCGCAGGACCAGCCGGGCGCCTTCTTCGTTCCAGACGCCCTCGTTATTCGAGGCGATGACGCGGAAGACATAGCTCCTGCCCGGCCTTAAATTCGTATAGGCGGCATAGGCCCGGCTTCCCGAATAGATCCAATCCTCGTCCAAGCCCTCGAGCTTATAGGCGAACTGATTCCGCGCCGGGTCGCGGTAGTCCAGCGCCGCGAATTCGAAGGAGACGCTGCCGGCATTATGCGGTACGCCTAGCGCGGTCTGGAACCAGGGCGAAGTCTCGCCGGCGGCTTGGTTGTCTACGAGGATACGGGTGATGCGCACCGGCGGCAGGAACTCGCGCCGCGCGATGCGGCGGCTGTCGATGCGATAGAGGGCGTTTACGGCACCGAAGTACAGGCTGCCGGCCGCGCCGGTGGCGTAGCCGACGGTAAACTCGTTATAGCGCAGGTCGCTCGGGCCGCCGAAGGGCCGCCAACGCCCGCTCCCCTCCTCGAAGAAGGCCAGTCCCGTTACGGTCGAGGCCCAAATCGTCCCGTCGGCGCCCTCGCTCACGGCGAGCACGACGTTGGAAGGCAGCCCGTCCCGCTTGGTCCAGTAACGGAAGGCGTCGGTCTCGGGGAGGTAGAGCGCCACGCCGCCGCCGTTGGTGGCTACCCAGAAGCGGCCGGCGGCGTCGAGGCGTAGGCCGCGCACGATACGCGAAGGCAGGGTGCCCAAGGTATCGCGCTGGGGCCGGTACGCGGCGAAGCTTCCGTCGGCCTCGCGCCTAAAGAGGCCGCCGTTGGTGCCGACCCAGAGCCGACCGCGGGCGTCGTAGGCCAGGGCGTAGACGAGGTTGTCGCCCAGGGCGCCCGGCTCGCCTAAGCGCGCCGGATAATGGTCGAAGCGGTCGGCGCTACGGTCCCAATACGCCAGGCCGCCGGTATACATGCCTATCCAGAAATTGCCCGTGCCCGGCTCTTCGAGCATCTCGTACACGATATTGTCGGGGAGCGAGCCGGGCCGGTTCGGGTCGCGTTGGATCCGATCGAAACCGCTTACGTCGGGCCGATAACGGGCGATGCCCCCGTTGGTCAACACATAGATTTCACCGGCGCTATCTTCGTAGATCTTGGTGACGATGTCGTTCGGGAGGCTCCTTGGGTCGGTCGGGCTATGCCGGTAGTGCTTAAATCGCGAAGAACCGGGCTCGGCCACCGCCAGGCCGCCGTTATACGAGCCGACCCAAAGCCGGCCGCGGCTATCCTCCAGGATGGCGTTTACCTTTCCCGGACCGATGGTGGCCGGATCCTTAGGATTATGCTCGAAAATGACGAAGCTCTCGGGGTCGCGGAGCATCTGAGAGAGGCCGCCGCCGTTAGTACCCACCCAGACCTCGCCCGAGCGGTCGACGAGCATCGAGTACATCGTATCGTGGGGCAGGGACCAGGCGTAGTCCTCGGTCCTGCGGTAGCGGCGCGGCTCGCCGCCGCCGGGGTCGAGCTCGAAGAGGCCGCCGCCCCAGCTGCCCACGCGAACGTAGCCGGGCTCCCGGGCGTTTATGAAGTAGCTGCGCTCGTCGGCGAGCCGATACGGCGTCAGGGATGCCAGGTCCGCGTCCAGCTTGGCCGCGCCGTAGAACCAGAGCGCGAGCCAAAGCGAGCCGTCGGCCGCCTCGTCGATGTCCATGACGTAGTCCGAGGGCAGGGCCGGCCCGACGCCGCCCTTGGTCGCGTAGCGCTCGAAGCTATCGCCCTCGGGCAGATAGCGGAGGAGGCCGCCGCCTGAGGTACCTACCCAGAAACGCCCGCGCGTATCCAGATGCAAGGCGCGGATCACGTTGGCGCTCAAGGCCCGCGCGTTTTCAGGCGCCGCCCGGTAACGCGTAAAGCCCGAGCCGTCCTCGTCCATGCGGTCGAGGCCTCCAAGGGTGCCGACCCAGAGCCTTCCCTGCCCGTCGCGGGCTATCGCCACGACCACGTCGTTGGACAGAGAGCGCTCGTCGGCCGGATCGTGAGCCCAGGAATCGAAGCGGCCGGTCTTGGTATCGAAGCGGACGAGGCCTCCGTAGGTACCCAGCCAGATCGTGCCGCCGTCGGCGTCCAGGAACATGGTTTGGATGAGGTTATGCGGCAGCGTCGTATCGTCGAAGGGTTCGTTCTCGTAGATGGTAAAGGATGAGCCGTCCCAGCGATGGAGGCCCCCCTGGGTACCGAGCCAGATGAAGCCGGCCGCGTCCTGCACGATGCTGGAGACGCTGGCGTTGGCCAGGCCTTCGCGCACCCCGGTGTTAAGGAAGCGCACCGCGCGCTCGGGGGCTTCGACGGCCGGGCCGGCTGAGGACGCCTGGGTCTGCGCGCCTAAGCTCGCGAAGGCGGCGAATAGAAGCGCCGCCGCCAGGGCCGCGCTCGCCGAACCGGGGCGCCGAGCGCTCATAGGCCGGCCAACTCGACGGCGACCGCGGCGGCCAGGCGGGCGTTATTCATGACGAGGGCGATGTTGGATTCAAGACTATCGCCGCCGGTCAAATCCTTCACCCTGGCCAGGAGGAAGGGCGTCACGTCCTTGCCCTTGACGCCGCGCTCGACCGATTCGGCGACGGCTTTGTCGATGGCCGCGTCGATGACGGACGGCTCCATCTCGTTCGCGGCCGGGATGGGGTTGGCTATCACGGCGCCGCCGGAGAGCCCCATGGCCCACTTGGCCTTGAGCAGGGCCGCTATCGCCAAAGGCTCGTCGAGCCTGGCCGGGGCGGCGACGCCGGAGCGGCTGGTATAGAACGCGGGGAACTCGTCGCCGCGGTACACCATGACCGGCACGCCCTTGGTCTCCAGGTACTCGAGGGTTTTAGGGATGTCCAGGATGCTCTTGGCGCCGGCGCATACCACCGCGACGTCGGTACGGGCCAGCTCGTCCAGGTCCGCCGAGATGTCCATGGTCGACTCGGCGCCGCGATGGACGCCGCCTATGCCGCCGGTGGCGAAGACGCGTATGCCCGCCATGCCGGCGACGATCATGGTGGCGGCGACGGTGGTGGCGCCGTCGGCCCCGGCGGCGACGATGCCCGGCAGGTCGCGTCGGCTGGCTTTGGCGACCTTATGGCCGAGCTCGCCGAGCCTACGGATCTCGGCCTCGCCTAAGCCCGCCTTGAGCCGACCGCCCAAGATCGCTATGGTCGCCGGTACGGCGCCGGACTCGCGGACGACGCGCTCCACCGCGAGGGCGGTCTCGGCGTTACGCGGATACGGCATGCCGTGGGAGATGATCGTGGACTCCAGGGCGACGACGGGGCGCCCGGCGCGCAGGGCGTCGGCGACTTCGGGGCTCAGGTCAAGATAGGGGTTCAAGGCGTACTCCTCGGGCCAGCTCATAGAGGGAGCGCGCGTCCAGGGCCGGGTTCACCGCCTCGGCCGACGCCGCGCAGAGCCCGGCGGCCGCCATGGCCAGCCGAGCCTTCTCTTTAGAGTGTAAGCCCAAGGCCGCGCCCCATGCAAGGGCGGCCGATAAGGCGTCGCCCGCGCCCGAGACGTTCACGACCGGCAGCGAAGGCGGCCGGGCGATGCCGCCGCCGTCGGGCCCGAGCCAGAGGAGGCCGCCCGCCCCCAAAGAGACGAAGGCCTCGCGGACGCCGGCAGAGAGGAGCGCGGCGGCGGCCGCCGCCGGCTCGGCCAGCCCCGTAAGGAGGCTCGCCTCGGCGCGGTTGGGCTTGATCGCCGCCAGGTAGGGCAGGAGGCCCCTCGCCTTCCCCGCCTTGGCCTCCGAGACGGTATCGAGGAGCAGGGGCTTGTCGCGCCAGCGCTCGGCGGCGGAAAGGAGCGTCTCCGCCGGCAGGTTGGCGTCCAGCACGACGGCGTCAGCCTCGTCCCCCGGCGCGTAACGCGCGGCTAAGGCCTCCGGGCCGAAGCGCTCGAGCGCGTCCATGGCCGCCACCGCGCCGACGAGGCCGCCGTCGGCGTCCAGGATGCACAGGTAACGCGGGCTGGGTTCGCCGTTCAGGAAGACTGAGCGCTCGTAGCGAAGGCCGACCGCGTCGCATGAAACCCGTATGAAATCGGCTAGATTATCGTCGCCGAAGACGGTGACGAGCTCGGTTTCGGCCCCCAAGCGCGCTAGATTTTCGGCTATGTTGCGGCCGACGCCGCCGGCGGCCATGGTGGATCGGCCGGGGTTGGAGTCTCCCGCCTTATAGGGCCGGTAGCAGAAGCCTTGGATGTCGGCGTTGGCGCCGCCGTAGACGGCCACACGGGGCCGGCGGCCCGACGGCCGAGGCGGCTCCGCCCCGCGGGGCATACTTGTCGATGACACGCTCATTCGATACAGTATAGGGGTAGTTCGAAGCGCCGGCCAGCTCCCGCGCCGGCGAAAAGGCATGCGTAGGCGGCTGTATAGCCGTCATCACGGCGCGAGGAATAGCGTGGATCAAATCTTCGACAGGCTCGGCACCATCCTCCGCTCGTTCATGAACGACGACGAGCCCTTCTCCGAGCGCCGCTCGGGCGAGCGCCCCTTCTCCAACCCGGCCTCGTCGGGCGACCCCTTCCTAGACGAGGCGATGGAGGAGCTCGACGCCTTCTTGAACGACGACCGCGAACGGGAGGAGCGCCTTCGGCGCGAGCGCGAGGAGCGAGCCGAGCGCGAATACCGCGGCGGCCAAGATCGCTCGTCAGGAGGCCAGGGCTTCAGGACGAACGAGCGGGCCAAGCTGGCCGCGGCCTACAAGGTCCTCGGCCTCGCGCCCACGGCGGGCTTCGACGAGGTGCGCGCCTCGTACAAGCGGCTTCTCAAGCTGCACCATCCCGACCGCCACGGCGCCGACCCGGAGGCGCAGAAACGCGCGACCGAGGTCTGCGCGCGCATCAACGACGCGTATAGGATCATCGAGACCTGGAAAGATACCGGTTCCCTCGGGGACGAATAGCCCTAAAGCCGGCCGGCCGGGCGCCGACAATAGAAAGAGACCCTGAGGGAGGGGGAAGCGCATGAACCATAATCCGCTCGCCGCGTATCGCGAGACCCGCGTCAAGACGGCCAGTCCCGGCCAGCTCGTCGTCATGCTTTATGAAGAGGCCGTCAAGCAGTGCGACCGCGCCGTGGAGCTCCTCGCCGACGGCATCAAGAGCAAGCCCGCGAACATCGAGAAGGCCAACGCGGCCATATCCAAGACCCAGGACATCGTTACCGAGCTGATGGCCAGCCTGGACTTCGAGCTAGGCGGCGACATCGCCAAGAACCTCTTCTCGCTCTACGTCTACTTCAACCGCGAGCTCATGGAGGCGAACATCGCCAAGGCTCCCGAGCGCATCAAGGCGGTCCGGGGCATGCTCGAAGAGCTGCGCTCCGCTTGGAGCGTCGCGGCCACCCAAGCTCAGGGCTCGGGTAGCGAGCGGGCCCAGGGCGTCAACATAGCCGGTTAAGGCGATGGCGGAACAGCTGTCCCGCGCCGAGCTCGACGAACGGGTGGCGGTGCTCAAGCGCTTCCGAGAGCTCCTCTCGCGGCAGCGGGACAAGTTCCGCGACTACCTCGAGCTCCTCGACCGCCAGAAGGCCGACATCGTCGAGGGCGACGTCGACGCGCTGGTCTCGCACGTCGAGGCCGAGCAGGCGATCGTGGCGGAGATCTTCGCCGTCCAGAAGGTCATCGACCCGATGGAGGACCTCTACCGCATGGCCTATCGCGGCGCCGAACCCGAAGGCCTGCCTGAGCTCCGCGATACCCTCTCGACCCTGAAGGACGAGGTGGCCGAGCGCAACGCCGAGAATCGCTCCCTATTAAAGCAGCGCATGGATATGCTTAGGCACCAGATCATGAGCATACGCAATCCCTACGCCAAGAAGAAGAGCGTCTACGCCGAGTCGGCCGAGCCCAGCGCCTTGGACATCAGCGGCTAGCCCCGGCCGAGCGGGTTCTAGCCGTCAGATGAGGTCGGCGAAGCCCGCCCCTGTCGCCTCTATCAGGGCCGCCGGGCTCAAGACCATCTGCAGCCCCCGGGCTCCGGCGCTCACCGAAATCTCGTCCCAAACCTGGGCCGTCTCATCTAGAAATACCGGCAAGGGCTTCTTGGATCCCACGGGAGAGCAGCCGCCGCGCTGGTAACCGGTTAAAGGTTCGAGCTCCTTGAGAGGCAGCATGGCGACGGACTTATTGCCGCTCGCCTTGGCCGCCTTCTTTAGGTCGAGCTCGGCGGGGCCGGGGATGACGCACATGAAGGGCCCCGACTTATCCCCCACGGCGACCAAGGTTTTAAACACCATATCGGGATCGAGCTCCAATTTGGCAGCCGCGGAGAGGGCCGAGAGATCGGCCTCGTCGTACGCGTACTCAAGCGTCCGGTGCGCTATGCCCTTGGCTTTAAGCAGGCGGAGCGCGTTCGTCACCATCGCCAGGCCCCGCTAGAGCGAGAAATTCTCATAGCGGATTCGGCGCCGCGGGACGCCTAAGGCGCGCAAGGCCTTCACGACCAGGATGCGCATGGGCTCGGGCCCGCAGATCCAGTAGCTCGAGCGCGGGTCGGCCAGCTCCTCGGCGGCGAGCTCGGCGATGGCCGCCCGGTCGACGAAGCCCTTGCGACCCTCCCAAAGCGGATCGTTCGAGAGGATGGGCACGGTGCGGACGCCGGAGCCGCCGCGGCCCGACAGGGGGATAAGCTCGTCTAGGCCCGCCAGGTCGTCGCGCGTTCGCGCGCCCCAGAGTATGAGGACGCGGCGGCCGGAATCCTTGCCTAGGGCGCCGGCCATGGAGAGGAAGGGCGTGATGCCTATGCCGCCGGCTATGAACACGAGGGGGCCGGCCTCACAGCCGCGCGGCGTGCGATCCTCAAGGCTGAAGCGCCCGTAGGGGCCGTCGAGCTCGAGGGCCCAGGCCCGTTCGGCCGCGACGTCCGCCCCCGGGAAGGCGCCTATGGCGTCGTACAGCGCCATGGTCCAGTCGCCGGCCGCCTTCACGCTGAAGGCCAGCGAGCCGTCGGCGCTCGGCGGGCTGGAGATCGTGAACGGGTGGAATTCCCGGGTAAGCCCGGCCGCGCCCGGCGCCGGCGGCCGCAGCCGCACGAAGGCGAACTGCCCGGCCTTGCGCGCGGCGAAGGCGGCCGCGTCCCGACGGCCCTTGGGCACGGCTTCGAGCCTCGTAACCAAGGGACTCAACTGTGTCATCGAACGTAGGGCGTACGACCGCGTGGGCCGCCCCGCCTTATGGTAGAGCCAAAAGCCCAGGGCCAGGGCGAAGGGTACGGCCATGGCGGCGCGCAGGGCAGGATAGAAGGCGACCGCGGGGACGTTGAAGGCGTGGGCGCAGGCCAGGGCTGAGATGAGCAGCGTAAGGTTATGCATGGCCTTGCTACGGCCGTAGTTAAAACCGGCTTTGCGCCCGAAGGCTACGAGCGCGGCGACGGGCTTGAGCCGCGAGAGGGGTGTCTTAGCCAGGAATAAAAGCGCCGCGACGCCCGCCGCGAGGTATGCCAGGAGGGCCAGTCGCCCGAGGACGTAGGCCCAATAGTCCGAGCCCTCGCCCCGGGCCGCGATGAACAGCTGCCTATGCGCTATAGCCAGGGCCGTCGCCGCCAAAGCCATGGCGATATGGATGCGGAAGATCGAATCGAGGCCGAAGGCGCGCTCGACGAAGCGAGGCCGGGCGGCCAGGACGAATTGCAGGCAGAAGAGCGCGTAAGAGCTTATGCCCGCCCCTATCGCCATCGAGTAGAGCGGCGGGTAGAAGGCGGCGTCCTCCGACAAGAGCCTGAAGGCCAAGGAGAAGGCGGCCGGAAACAGGAGGTAGGCTAGGACGAGGGCGATGCGCTTGGCGGTCATAGGGCCCTTTCCGGGCGCGGGCGCCGCGTGCCCCGGGCGGCCGAGGCCTTCCGGAGACGCCCGAACCCTATCGGGACGTCGGCGAAGGTTCCCCCGCCGGCTCCCGACTAACGCTTGCGGCGGAAGATGCGATAGTTAATCGCCGGGAATACATTATTGCGCTTTTCAAGCCGGGTTAGCCACTCGGTGCCGACGGTATTGGCGCAGAGCATCTCGTAGATGCGGTTGAAGTTCGTCACCGCGTCCTCTATCTGCTTGCGCGCGAAGGAGCCCGACTTGCCCGAGCGCAGGAGGAAGGGCCAGTCCGCGGCTTGGGACAGGAGCACCTCGCGGGCGGCCTGGTTCAAGACCCGCTCGCGGAGCCCGCTCTCGTTGGGGAAGCGCTCGGCCAGCTCGGTCATATACTCGATCAGCTTGAAGGTATGGCGATATAGCCAGTCGTTCGATTTCTCCAGCCACACGCCCGCGTAGCCGCCGTCGCCCCAGGAGGCGAACTCGGGCACCGATTCGAAATTCTCAGGGTGCTGCTTGTGGTACTCGCCCAAGGTGACGAAGCGCAGCTCCGAGGTGCCCTGGGCCTTCCTGAAGAGCGCCTCGAGCCATTGGATGCCCTCGTGCCACCAGTGGCCGAAGAGCTCGGCGTCGTAGGGCGCCACCATGAGAGGCGGGCGCTCCATGTGGGCGGCGGCCTTCCGTGCTTGCCTGGCGCGGTTGTAGAGGAAATTCTCCGCGTGCTCGACCGCCTTAGCGGAGGCTAGGTCGGGGTCGTAGGGCAACTTCTCCTGGCTACGGCCGCTGATGGCCCAGTACTTAAAGCCGGTGAAGGTGCGTATCTGCCCCTGCTCGACGTACGGCCCGACGTAGTCGAGCGGCAGGTCGAAGCCTATGTCGCGGTAGAAATCGCGGTACGCGGGGTCGGCCGGATAGCCCTCGGTCTCCGACCACACCGCCTCGGTGGCCGCCACGTCGCGTATGAAATTCGTAAAGCCGTTGGGGCAGGCGACGGGCGCGTAGGAGCCGTGGCGGGGCGTAGGCTTACCGAGCATCGCGCCGCGGGTGGCGACGACGCTGTACTGAAGGCCGTAAGCCGCCAAGGTCTCCTCGAGCCCCGGGTACCAGCCCAGCTGCGGCGTCCAGAAGCCCGAGGGCGGCCGCCCGAAGGCCGAACGGAACGATACCACGGCCGCCTCGACTTGGCTCATCACGGCCTCGGGGTACTGCCGATAGATGGGCAGGAAGGCCTGGGTCGCCGCGCTGGTCATGAGCTCCAGGCGGCCTTTTTTATAGTAGAAGTCGAAGGCCGGCAGGATGGAACCGCCGTGGAGGACGGTGAAGTCGTCATAATTCTGCTGATAGAGGTCGCGGTAGGCCTGAGCCAGGGGATGGAAGACCGGATCGCCGGCCGTACGGGCCAGCTCCTTATCGGCGAGCTCCAGCTGATCCTTGAGCCAGGCGGCATAGCGTTCGCGGAGGAGCGCGTCGCCGAGCATGGAGGCCAGGGTCGGCGAGACGGCCATGGTAAGGCGCCACGGCACGCGCTCCGCCTCCAGCTTGGCGAAGAGCCTTAAGAGCGGCAGGTAGGTCTCCGACAGCGACTCGAAGAGCCAGCGCTCCTCGAGGAAGCGGGGATAGTCGGGCTGGCGGACGAAAGGTAGATGGGCGTTCAGTACGAGGGCGATGCTACCGGTTTCCACGAACTCTCCTCCGCCTAGTCGTCGTAGCCGCCCATGATGCGCGACGGATGCCGCTCGGGCGGGGCCTGTATCCGCAGCTTCGAGAGGCCCGACAGCTCGGCCAGGGCCCTGGCCTCGGGCTCGAGCTCGTCGAACGAATCCGCCAGGATGGCGCGCGGGGTACGGATGACGTTGGAATGGGCGATGACCTTAGCCTTACCGGCGATTCGGACGCAGAGATCCAGGCGATAATAACGATCCTGCTCGGGTAGATGCAGGTACCAATGATCGTCGTCGTCGTTGACCGGGACGTCGAAGCTGACCGCGGCCTTGTCGTCGCCGCCGGCGGAGCGTACGACGCGGAGGAACAGGCCGCCGTACGACCCGGAGCGCTCGTACTCGTTGAGCTCCTCGTCCTTGACGTCCCAGAACGCGAAGGCCCACTCCGGATCGCGCGGTATCCAGTGCACGACGGTCTCGTTATAGCGCCGGGCGATGCAGGGGGCCGCGTCCAGAGAGGCGTCGATCTCGTCGAGCTCCGAGCCGGAGAATTTTTTCTCTTCGATATGGATGGCCATATCGCCGGAGGATTTACGTTCATCGCTGTCTTCTTGGAAGGCCTCGATCAAGGCCTCCACTACGAAGATCCGCTCCAGGGCAGGGGGGAGATCCAAGCCCATTTTTTCGGCGAGCGCGTAGAGCGCCTCGATGGATAAATCGTTCAGCCGTTCGACGTTCACCCCCGCATCATCCGGGAATGGCTAGGCTCTGTCAAGCGGCGGGCGGCTAGGCCTCCCCGTCGCCGCCCCCGGCGGGCTCGCCCGCCTCGCGGCCGCCGGGCTCGCCCCCGGATGTCCGTCGTCGGCGGCGGCGCTTGGCCGATCGCGAGCGGCCCTCGCCCGGGGCGACGTCGGCGGCGCGGCCGTCGGCCTCAGTCCCGGCGGGCGCCTCCGCCCCGCGTCGCTGGGAGGGGCGGGCCGCGGCCGGCCGCGGCAAACCCTCGCCGCGCTCGTCGGCCGCCTCTCCCTCCGGCTTAGGCGCGCCTTCGGAGCGCTGGGGCTTGCGGCGCGGCCGTTTGCGCTTCTTCTTGATCGGCGCGGCTATCTCGGGCTCTACGAACAGCTCCTCTACCGCCGCCTCTATCTCGATGCGCGGCATGGTCAGGGGGGCGATAAAATCTTTAGCGGCCTGCAAGGCGGCTCCATACGCCGCCCGGGCGTCGGGATAGCTCCCGAGCGCCGCCTTCTCGACCGGCAAGCGGACCACGAAGCTAAGGAGGCGCCGTAGGGACTTGTCCTCGCCGGCGGCTATCGACGCGTCCAGCTCGGCCAGGGCGGCCTTGAGCCTCGGGCCTTCGTCCGGGGAGCGAAGCGCCGCCGAAAAAGCGGGGAGCATGGTCCCTAAGAGCCCGTATGCGTCGAGCGACTCGAGGATGGCCGCGGCCTTGCCCGAGCCGAAGATCTTCAAGGCCTCCTCGCCGAGCCGGCTCACCGAGGCGTCCGCCAGCTGGCCGGCGTGCCTGCGTATGGCCATGCGCGTAAGGAGCGGTATCTTGAAGCCGGTCGTGGCCGCGTACTTGACGGCGCGTATCATGCGCACCGGATCCTCGCCGAAGATAGTCTTCAACGGTATCACGGGCACCAGGCGCTTGGCCCGGATGTCGCGGACGCCGCCGACGTAGTCGACGATGTGGCCGGCTACCGGGTCGTAGTACAGGGCGTTCATGCTGAAGTCGCGGCGCAGGGCGTCCTCGTCTATGCTGCCGTAGGTGTTGCCCACCGTGCCGTTGCTGATGGAGCGGAAGGTAGAGACCTCGAAGATCTTGGGGCCGGCGTAGACGTGGACCAGGCGGAAGCGCTTCCCGATGATGCGGGAGCGGTAGAAGAGCTTCTTGATGCGCGGCGGCTCGGCGTCGGTCACGATATCGTAATCTTTTGGCTCGCGGCCCACGAGCAGATCGCGGACCGCCCCGCCGACGACGTAGGCGTCGTGCCCGGCTTGCCTGAGCTTCTCCACGATGCGGACCGCGTCGCGATCCAAGCTACGGGCGTCTATGCCGTGTTCGGCCTGGGTGTAGACGACGGCCTTTTTGACGGGCTTACCGTCGGGGCCGGTTTTGTAACGTATGAGCAAACTATCCTCGCGCGATAATGCGGTTTTGAATGCGGGGGCCGGCGGGGCTCCGGCTCGGTCGTCGAGGCGGGCCGAGGCCGGCCTCTCGGCGCTTACTATACCCCCGCACCCGGGCCCGTGGTCAAGCGAGACTCGAGCCAGCCTGCGAGCTCGGCCATGACCTCGTCACGGTTCGTCTCGTTCAAGGTTTCGTGCCGCGCGCCGGGATACAGCTTGACGAGCAGGTCGCGTATGCCGGCGGCGCGATACCCCTCGGCGAGGAGCTCGACCTGCCCCTTGGCGCCGCCCACCGGGTCTCGGTCGCCGGCGAAGATATATAGGGGCAGGTCCTTGCGGACCGCCGCCTTGGTCTCGGGCCGTGAGATCCAAGCCAGACCCGCCAGGAGATCTTTAAAGAAGCCCCAGCTGCACACGAAACCGCAGTAGGGGTCGGCTATGTATTTTTCCACCTCGTCGTTATCGCGCGACAGCCAGTCGAACGCGGTCCGATTCGGCTTAAACGCGTCGTTGAAGGAGCCGAAGCTCATCCGATCCAGGAGCGGCGCCTTGGTCTTGGCGCCTTTGAGGGCTGCGCCGGCGGCGGCGAGGATCCTCCCGACGGCGGCCATGGGATCGGCGCCGGTCGCGCTGCCCGACAGCGCGCAGGCGTCAATGAGCCCGCCGTAGACCGAGATGAAGCCCTGGGAGAGGAAGGAACCCCAGGAATGCCCTACGAGGGCGAGCGGGATCCCCGGGCGCTCCGAGCGCATGCGCTCGGCCACGGCTTTGAGGTCGTCCACCACCCGCCTAAAGCCGTCGCGCTCGGCGAGCCAGCCCAGCTCCCCCTCTGCCGCCGTCTTGCCGTGCCCCCGATGGTCGGGAGCCCAGGTCTCGTAGCCTCGCTCGGCCAGGCGCTCGGCCAGGCGGGCATAGCGGCCGGCGTGCTCGGCCATGCCGTGGGCGACGAGCACGAGGCCCTTCGGGGCCTTATCGGCGCTCCAGCGATACAGATGCAGGCTCTTGCCGTCGTCCATGATGACGGATAATTCTTCGCTTCGCATGGGGAGAGTATAGTCTTTTTTAGAAAAGACTCAAGTTTTCGGGCCCGCGCGCCGATGGTGTAACGGGAGAGCCCCGCCTCGAGAGGAACGAGCCATAGCGCCCGTAACCGCAGGCAGGGTTTCTCCGTCGACTATGCGGATCCTACGGGAGCCGCCCCGACGCTTCGAGCCTCCCGGCTCGACGCGGCCCCCCGTCGGGGGGAGGGGCGCACCGGGCGCGGCGAAGAGGGAGGGCTTTTTAGGCGCGACGGGAGAAGGCATAGGAGCAGAACGGGGAGCACGGATGCGACCCGCTACGACTCAAGGAGGAAGTCATGATCATTAACCACAACCTGAGCGCGATGTACGCCAACCGCCAGTTCGGCATCAACAACGGCAACATCGACAAGAACATGGAGAAGCTCGCTTCCGGCCTCAGGATCAACCGGGCCGGCGACGACGCCTCCGGCCTGGCCGTATCCGAGAAGATGCGCAGCCAGATCCGCGGCCTCAACCAGGCCTCGAAGAACGCCGCGAACGGCATCTCCTTCATACAGACCACCGAAGGCTACCTGCAGGAGACCCAGGACATCATCCAGCGGCTCCGCGAGCTGTCCGTGCAGGCCTCCAACGGCATCTACACCGCCGAGGACCGCATGCAGATCCAGGTCGAGGTCAGCCAGCTGATCGACGAGATCGACCGCATCGCCAGCCACGCCCAGTTCAACGGCATGAACCTGCTCACCGGCCGCTTCGCCCGCGAGGACGGCGAGAACCTGGTCACCGGCTCCATGTGGTTCCACATCGGCGCCAACATGGACCAGCGCGAGCGCGTGTTCATCGGCACCATGACCGCCAAGGGCTTAGGCGTCAAGCAGGTCGGCGGCGACGAGATCATGTCGCTCGAGACCCCCGAGAGCGCCAACCGCTCCATCGGCGTCCTGGACGCGGCCTTGAAGAAGGTCAACAAGCAGCGCGCCGACCTGGGCGCCTACCAGAACCGCCTCGAGCACGCGATCAAGGGCATCGACATCGGCGCCGAGAATCTGCAGGCCGCCGAGAGCCGCATCCGCGACTCCGACATGGCCGGCGAGATGGTCCAGTACACCAAGAACAGGATCCTGATGCAGGCTTCCAGCGCCATGCTGGCCCAGGCCAATCAGAAGACCTCTTCGGTCTTGCAGCTGCTCCAGTAAGGGAGTATACTCTAGTTTGAGCCATCGGGCGGGCTCCCTCCGGGGGCCCGCCCCTACGGCCGGGGGCGCTTCGCGGCGCTCCGGGCCGGCCGGTCTTTGACAAACACCCTTATGGCGCATGCCGGCGGAGAGGCGCCCCCCGAACGCGGGGGCGATTCCCCGTCGCGCGGGGCATGAACGGACGGGAGCGGGCGCGAACCATCGGATCCCGGCCCCCAGCCATGCGCACGGGACGCGCGGCACGGATAGCCGCGACGTGCAGTCCTGCAAGGAGGGTTATATGATCATCAACCACAATATGAGCGCCATGTACGCGTCCAGGACCCTGGGCGTCACCCAAGGCGATCTCAGCAAGAGCATGGAGAAGCTCTCGTCCGGCATGCGCATCAACCGCGCCGGCGACGACGCTTCCGGCCTGGCGGTCTCGGAGAAGCTCCGCGGCCAGATTCGCGGCCTTAACCAGGCTACGAAGAACATCAACAACGGCGTTTCCTTCATCCAGACCAGCGAAGGCTACCTCCAGGGCACGCAGGATATCCTGCACCGCCTCCGCGAGCTATCCGTGCAGTCCGCCAACGGCATCTACACCGCCGAGGACCGCATGCAGATTCAGGTCGAGGTTTCCCAGCTGGTCGACGAGATCAACCGCATCGCCAGCCACGCGCAGTTCAACGGCATGAACATCCTGACCGGCCGCTTCGCTCAGGACGGCAATCAGGTCATGCAGCTGCAAGTCGGCGCCAACATGGACCAGAACGAGCGCATCTTCATCGGCACCATGACCGCCCAGGCCCTCGGCCTCCAGGGCGCCCAGGGTACCAACGAGGGCATCAACATCGAGGACCCGGAGAGCGCCAACAAGGCTATAGGCATGCTCGACGCCGCCCTCAAGACGGTGTCCAAGCAGCGCGCCGACCTCGGCGCCTACCAGAACCGCTTCGAGATGGCCGCCAAGGGCGTTTCGATCGCCGCCGAGAACCTACAGGCGGCCGAAAGCCGCATCCGCGACACCGACATGGCGAACGAGATGGTGAACTACGTGAAGAACACCATCCTGTCGCAGGCCGGCGGCGCCATGTTGGCCCAGGCCAACACCCGCAACCAGTCCGTCATGCAGCTCTTGGGTTAATGATTTCCGTTCACGCATCCGACTAGGAGAGCTTCCTGGACGTCGTCTTTCTTACGAAGGATGCAAGCGTAGGGTACGGGAGGGGATCGCGCCCCCCTCCCCTCCCTCTTTTAAAGGAGGAGCCTATGTCCCTCGACGTATCCGCCGTTAACGCGGCGCCCCTCATACCCGTACCGCCCCAGGCCCAGGAGCGCCCCTCCCCGCGGGCCGAGAAGCCTAAAGAAGACCTCATGAAGACGCCGCCGCCGGTCTCGATCCAGTCCTTGCTTAAGGACCTGGCCGAGGTGAGCGCGGCGTTCAACAAACGCCTATCGTTCAGCGTAAACGAGAAGCTGGATATGGTCGTCGTCAAGGTGATCGACACCGAGACCGATAAGATAATCAGGGAAATTCCGGCCGCCGAGCTCCAGCACGTCCACGAGCGGATACGCGAGGTCATAGGCATCCTGTTCGACGAAAAAGCCTGACGGCCCGGGGCCGTGGGCCCCGTCGGGGTTTCCGTGCTACAATAAGCCTTGATTGGAGGCGCGGAGGCTCGATGTCGGACTTAAGCATTCCGGGGGTCACGAGCAAGTACGACACCCAGAAACTCATCGAAGGCCTCATGAAGGTGGAGCGTATCCCGCGGGATCGCGCCGCCGAGCGCCTCGAGCAGATACGCTTCCAGCGAACCGCCTGGAGCGAGCTCGGCAGGCGCATCAGCTCGCTGCGCGACTCCGCGCGCTCGCTCTACTCCTTCCAGAACCCCTTTAACGAACGCATAGCCAACTCCTCCGCCCCTTCGGTGCTCGTCGCGACGGCGACGCGCGAGGCGATGGAGGAGACGAAGCGCATACAGGTCGTGCAGACCGCGGCCGCCGACCGCTTCATGTCGGATAGGCTGGCCGCCGACGCCCGCGTGCCGGCGGGCAACTACGTCTTCACCGTCGGGAGCGCCGCGGTTCAGGTGAACTACCCGGGCGGCACCCTCGCCGACTTCGCCGCGGCCGTCAACCGCAGAGGAGGCGATAACCTGCGGGCCCAGGTGGTGAACGTCACCGCCGACAGCCGCGTCCTCGTCATCGAGGCCTTGAAGACCGGCAAGGATACGCGCCTTGGCTTCGAAGAGGCGGCCCGGGATTTCGGGCTCTCGGCCGGCCTCGTGGAGGAGGGCCTGGGCTCGGCTAGGAAGCTCGATACGGCCTCTCCTTCGCGCTTCGAGCGCGCGCTCGACCAAAGCCGCGTGAGCGGGTCGGCCCAAGGCCTCTCCGTCCTAGCCGGCGGCGAGGCCGCTTTACGCCTGGCGAGCCCGGCGCCGAGCAAGGGCCTCGTTATGGAGATCGAGCTTGAGATCTCCGAGCGGCCGACCGCCCCGGCGCCCGCCGCCCCTACGGGACCGAGCTTCCCGAGCGCCGGCGGCATCGAATTCGAAGGCATCCGCATACAGAGCGCCCCCTCGACCGCGCCCCTGCCGGAGCTGGCCCAGGAAGCGCCGCCGCCGCGCGTCGACAGCGACCGCCTCCTCTACCTGATAGACGGCTCAGGCCGCGCCGTCGCCCTGCCGCCCGTAGGCGGCTCGGGTAGGCAAACCGTGACCGTTCCCTTGGAGGTCTACGCGGACGCCGTGGCGGGCTTAGGGGCGAGGAACGAGAACACCCACAAGGACCTACGCATACTCTCGGCCAGGGTCTTCGATCCGACCGAGGCCGCCGGCCTCCGGCCTAAGAACCCCATAGAGACCGCGCGGGACGCGGTGATCAAGATGGACGGCATAGAGGTCTCCCGGCCGACGAATAAGATAGACGACCTCATACCCGGCGTGACGTTGGAGCCCCTGCGCGCCTCGGCCGAAACCGTCGACCTGAGCATCGAGCCGAACCGCCAGGCGGCCAAGGACGCCGTCATCGATCTGGTCGGCCGTTATAACCGGCTTATGGCCGAGATCAACATCCTAAGCCGCAACGACCCGGCCATCCTCAATGAACTCGAATACTTAAGCGAGTCGGAGCGCGAGAGCTACGAGAAGCGCCTAGGCCTGTTCCAAGGCGACTCCACCTTATCGAGCCTGCGGAGCAATCTGCAGAACGCCGTCATCAACCCCTACGACAGCTCGGACGGCCCTACCATCTTGGCCAACCTGGGCATCAGCACCAACGCCCGGACGGGGGGCGGCTACGACGCCTCGCGCCTCCGCGGCTATTTAGAGATCGACGAAGCCAAACTCGACGCGGCGCTCAGGCAGAATTTCAGGCAGGCGAAGGATCTCTTCGGCTACGACAGCGACCGCGACCTCATCATCGATACCGGCGTCGCGCACCGCCTGGACGCGCTGACCGGCGGCTACGTGCAGACCGGCGGCATCCTGGCCGCGAAGGACAGCACCTTGAACGGCCAGATCGACCGAGCCCAACGCGAGATAGCCAGCCTCGACCAGCAGCTGGCGCGCAAGGAAGCCGATTTAAAGCGGAAATACGGCATCATGGAAGGCGCGCTCGGCCAGATGGAGAGCATGTCGGGAGCCTGGGACAACTTCAACCAGCAAGGCAACAACTGATAGGGCTGAAGGCCCCGGAGGAACGGTATGGACATCTATGTGAACGGCGAACTTGAATCCCCCGCGGCCGGGAAGTCGAGCGTAGGGGAGCTCCTGTCGGATATCGACGGCCGTCTGGAATCGGCCGGCCGCATCATCGTCGCCATCGCCGTAGACGGACGCGAGATCGCCCCCGAGGAGATACCGTCCTTGGGAGCCAAGGGCTTGGACGAGCCGGGCAGGATAGACATAGGCTTCGAATCGTCGCGGGGCATGAAGGCCAAGGCCTTGCGTACCCTGCTCGAGTACCTGGACGCGCTCGCGGCCGCGGGTCCCGATTCGCTCGACGCGCTGCGCGAAGGCCTGCGGGGTTATAGGGGCGGCTTCTCCGGCCTTCACGGCGCGGAGGAGGAGAGCTTCCTCGCCGCCTTGGCCGACGACTTGGAGGCGGGACTGCAGCCGGCCCAGGCTACGGCGGCCAAGCTACGGAGCGTCTTCGCCGACCGGCTGGCCGAGCTGGACGACCCGGTGGAGAGCATGAGGGCCACCGAGCGATTCTTCGCCTCGCTCAAGCCCGAGCTCATGGAGGTACCGGTCAGGATGCAGACCGGCCGCGACGCCGAGGCCATCAAGACCATGATGGTGGCGGTCGAGCTCATGAACAAGACCGTCCGCATCCTGCCTGGCTTCTTCGAGGAGGCCACCGGCGGCACGCCCATACGCATAGGCGAGCGCGGCTGGTCGGAGTATTTCGCCGAGTTCAACGACATGCTACGCGAGCTAGCCGGCGCTTTCGAGAGCAAGGACGGCATACTCATAGGCGACCTAGCCGAATACGAAATCGTCCCCCGGCTCGAAGCCCTCTTCGGGGCGGCGCTCGGAGCCTTGGAGCCTCGATGAACGGCGGCATACTCCTCGCCCAGACCTACTGGAAAGAAACCGACCCGCGCGACACCTATATCTTCCTCGGGGTGGTCGGCGCCCTCATCCTCATCGCCATCGTATCGAGCCTGATCAAGAAGGCGCTCGGCGGCGAGCCTATATTCGCCGCCCGTCAGGGGCAGCAAAGCTTCTCCCGCTCCTCATTCAGGAGGCGGGCCTACGACGCCGGCTTCTCGGAGGCGGAGGCGCAGTTCCTGGAGCACTACGCCCGCCGGCTCGGCGTGACGAACCCCCAGTCCATCTTCTCGTCCAAGCCCCAGCTGGACGCCTTTATGAAGGGCGCCTTCAGGCACATCGAACGCCAAGCCGACAGCGAGGAGAGCGCCGAGCAGCTGAAGAGCCAGCTCTTCGCCATACGCGAATCCATGCAGCTTAGGCTATCGGCCGGGCCGTCCATACGTTCCTCGCGGCAGCTCAAGGCCAGGACGCCGCTGTCCATCGTCACCCATAAGGAGTCGCACTACTCCTCCATCTTGGCGGTTAACGACGACCGGGCCCTATATGTAGAGCCCGCCTTGGACGCCTTCGGCGTGCCCATACGCTTCCCGCGCGGGTCCAAGCTTAAGATATTCTTCTATTCGGGCAACCACGTCGGCTACAGCTTCCCGAGCCGTTCCAAGGGGCTCATCAACGTCGACGGCCGCCAGTTCCTGGCCCTCTCGCATAGCGAGGCCGTACAGCAGATGCCCACGCGGCGGCACCAAAGGCGGGAGGCCCATCTGTCATGCCGCTTCTACCTCGTGCACGTGCGCGCCGGCCGCGACCGCGGCAAGCTCGTGAAGACCGTGCAGGTGGAGAAGGCCGCGGTGCCCGGCATCGTCACCGACGTCTCCGCCGGCGGCCTCTCGATGCAGACGATGAGCCCCGCCCAGGTGGGCGAGTTCGTAAAGATTCAGTTCGACGTGGGCGCCGGCGAGCGCGCAGCCTACGCCAGCGTGGTGCGGGTAAGCCGCCTGCGTAGCGGTAGCGCCATGCACCTAAAATTCGTCAAGGTGAGCGTGAAGACCGCCAACGAGATACGCGCCTATGTGTACGGTTACGAGTAGCCATCGCGCCGACGCGGCGCAGGGCGACGACGGCGCCACGCGACGACGGCTCTGTTGACCGGGCAGGCCGCTGCTACTACAATCAAGGCGATGAAAGTTAGAGAACTCGTCAACCTTCGGCGTAAAGAGACGCCCTTATATTACCGCAAGGAATACAGCGCCGAGGCCGTGCTCGAGATCATGGCCGAGACGACGAGCGTTCCCATAGAATTCGTGCTCGAGCATCGTCCCGTAGGCGGGGTAGACCTGCGGGTCAACGTCATCGGCGAGCTGGATTACCCGCTCCTGCCGGTCATCAGCGTCATAAAAAGCTACGTCAGCGCCTTGCACGAGAGCGGGAGCCTGCCCTGATAGAGTTTATCTGCCGTAGTCCCGAGGAGACGGAAGCCTTGGCCGAGCGCATCGGCGCGACGCTCCGGCCCGGGGCCGTCGTCGCCTATACCGGAGGCCTGGGGGCGGGGAAGACCGCCTTCACGCGGGGCTTGGCCCGCGGCTTAGGCATAGCCGACCCCGTAACCAGCCCGACCTATACGATCGTCAACGAGTACGAAGGCGGCCGCCTGACGCTCTACCACATCGACGCCTATCGGCTCTCCGGCCCCGACGAGTTCGAGCTCATGGACTCGGCCGCCTATCTGTACGGCGGCGGGGTATGCGCCGTCGAATGGAGCGAGCGCGTCGCGGCGGCCTTGCCTTCCGACGCCCTGCGTATCGATATTGAACCCATCGGGGACGACGTCCGCCGCATACGCGTGTACGGTCAGGCCCTGGAGGAGAAGCTTCGTTGAACGTCGTAGCCTTGGATTGCTCCACCGACATACTCGCCGTGGCCGTAGCCAGGGCTTACGACGCTCCCGGCGCTCCTAGCGTGCCCGGCACGCGTAGCGTGCCGAAGCACCCGTACCGGGAGGAGCGCGGCCACGCCCCTTCGCCCGGACGCGGCTTGGCGACGGTGAGTATAGACGCCGGCTATAGGCATACCGAGCGGCTCATGGGGGCTGTCGACTACTGCTTGGCGGAGGCGGGGCTCACGAAAGCCGAGCTGGACCTCGTCGCCTGCGCCGAGGGACCGGGCTCGTTCACCGGCCTACGCATAGCCATGTCCACCGCCAAAGGGCTGTCCGCCGGCTTAGGCATACCATTCGTCGCCGTACCCACCCTGGACGCCTACGCCGCCGAATGGGCAGGCGCCGCTCCGGTCATAGTACCGGTACTAGACGCCAAGCGCTCGCATTTCTTTTACGCGGTCTACGAAGGCGGCTTCAGGGTCGGTGGGCCGTATGACGAAGGGCTTGAAGCCCTCCTTAAGCGGGTGAACGGCTACGCCGAGTTGCTTTTCGTGGGTCCGGACGCCGATCTCCTTGACGGGAGCGCCGCCGATAGATCAGGATTTAGGATAGCGTCGGCGAGGCGCCGCAGCCCGATCGCGAGCCTCGTCGACCTGGCATTGGAACGATACGCGAGCTCGGGCGGCGCGGCCGCCGACGCGTCTCCCTTGTATCTACGCGCGAGCGACGCCGAAGAGGCGGCCATGAAAGGCTAAGGCTGATGGGCGGATCGAACGAGAGCGACGGTCTAGAACTCCTCGCGCCGATGGACGAGCCGGAGGAGCTGGAGTCCGTCGACGAGGCCGAGGCCCTCGACGCGCCGCTAGCTCAAACGTCCGTTCGCGTCGCCGCCGAGGCTACGGGGGCCGCCCTCCTGGAGATCGGGGCTGCGCGTAGCCTCGTCAGCTCCTACGAGCTCCTGCCGAGCCCCATGGCCATCCTGGACGTCAACCTCAATTTCGCCTACCGCAACGAGCCCTTCGACACGGTCTTACGGCTTTTCGAATACGCCGTTCGACCGTCCTTCGTGGCGACCTTTTCGCGCTGCCTCGAAGACAAGGCCGTCTCGTCCCTGCTCAAGGATCTTCACAGCCCCATAAAGGGCTACAGCTGGAAGGGTATGATCAAGCATCACGCCAAATACGCCGGCAGCATGCTTACCAAAGTTCATATTTTCCCGTTCAAGCCAGACGGCGTGGAGGGCCATCCGCCCCTGGGCTACGTGGTCTACCTAGACGACGTTACCGACGAGAATAAGCACTTCCTGCGCGGCATGTTCTCAAGCCTCTTACAGGCGTCCAAGCTCAAAGATAACGACACGGGCAAGCACATCGAGCGCGTCAACCACTACAGCCACGTCATGGCGGCCGCTATGTACGGCGACGCGCGCTGGCCGAGCGTCGACGTCGACTTCGTTGAGAACATCGGCTTCCTGGCGGCCATGCACGACGTGGGCAAGATAGGGACGCCCGACGATATCCTGAATAAGAAGGGCCCGCTTAACGAGTTCGAATGGGGCATCATGAAGGAGCATACGATCAACGGCGCCTTCATACTCTCGAGCTACCCCGACCCCATGGCCAAGCAGATAGCCCAGTCCCACCACGAATGGTGGAACGGCACCGGCTACCCCTACCACCTCGTGGGAGAGATGATTCCCCTACCCGCCCGCATCGTGGCCCTAGCCGACGTATACGACGCCCTGCGCATGAAGCGCAGCTACAAGGAGCCGTTCGACCATAAGCGGGCCGCCCTGCTCATATCCGCCGACCGGGGCACCCACTTCGACCCGGAGCTCATCTCGGTCTTCGAGGAGTTAGAGGACGACTTCGAGCGTATCTACGCCGATAACAAGGACGAGCCTACAGCGACTTGAGGTAGACCCGTCGCCGCCTATGCTGGCGCTTATCGTAGTCCTTCCACAGCTGCTGCACCGCGAGGTTAGTCTCCAGCTCCGGGTTGGTCTCGGCGTACTTGACGCCCGCTTCGATAGCGCTGCGGTTAAGGTCGGTCATGAGCACGGCGATGACGCCGCGGGACTGGTACTCGGGGCGCACCGCCACCAGGTACATGTCGATTACCTCCGGCTTCTTCAGGGCCTTCAGGAGTCGATACCATCCGAGGGGGAAGAGCCGGCCGCGCGACAGGCGCAGGGCGTCGGAGAGGCTGGGCATGGCGATGCCGAAGCCGACGAGCTTGCCCTCGGTATCGACCATCACCTTGGTGAAGCGCGGGTCGACGAAGCCCAGGTATTGCTTGACGTAGAATTTCACCTGCGCCTCGGTCAGGGGCGTCGTGCCGTACAGCCCGGCGTAGGCTTCGTCCAGGAGCTCGAAGAGCTGCTCGCCGTAGGCGCGGACGAGCTCCTTGGGCTTCTCCCACTTGAAGACGGAGACGCCGCTCCGTTTGGCGATGAGCTCGTTGACGCGCAGCACCTTCTCGGGGATCGACTCGGGGACCCTGACGAGGAACTCGATCCAATCGACGTCCTTGGCGTAGCCCAGGCGCTCGAGGAAGGGGCCGTAGTAGGGGTGGTTATAATTGGTGGCCATGGTGCCGCGCTCGTCGAAGCCCTCGACGAGGAGCCCCTCGCGATCCAGGTCGGTAAAACCCAGGGGGCCGTGCACGCCTTCCATGCCCCGCTCACGCGCCCAGTCCTCGACCGCCTTCAGGAGCCCCTGGGCCGCCTCGAAGTCTTCATGCAGGTCGAAGCAGCCGAAACGGGCCAGCTTCTTTCCCCACTTCTTGATGTAGGCATGGTTTATGATGCCGAGTATGCGCCCGACCGGCCGGCCGTCGCGGTAGGCCATCCAATAGGCGGCTTCGCAAAACTCCCCGGCCGGGTTCACCCGAAGGTCGAGCGTCGACAGGTCGTCCATGACCATGGCGGGTACCCAGTATTTATTGCCGCGATAGAGGCCGAAGGGATAGTCGATGAATTTCTTCAGTTCGGCGCGGCTTCCCGATAGCCTTCGTATTTCGATGCCCATTAGATCTCCCGTTCCCACGCGGCTATGAAAGCTTCGTGCGCGGCGATCATCGCCTGCAGCTGCAGGTCCTGCAGTTCGCCGCGGCCGGCCCAATCGTTGCCGTCCTGTATATAAAGGTGCTGGAGTATACCACGGGCCTTATCGGGCGAGAAGTCGGCATCTTCGGCCCGCCTGCGGGCGAGGCTCGTCATAGTCGCCTCGTAAGTAACATCGTAGGCCGTCTCTTTCCACGCGGTAGATGACACGCAGGTCCTTTCATGCAAAAAGCCGCCCTTAAGGGGCGGCTTTTACGCGTTAACGATTGGCGGCGGGGGGACTCGGACCCTCGACACAACGGATATGAGCCGTTTGCTCTGCCAGCTGAGCTACGCCGCCGGTGCCCGGACTTTATACCGGAAAGGCCAAGCTCGTGTCAATCGGTTTCGCTCCGCTGGCGTCGCGTGGTCGAGCCGCCTAACGATGGTGCCGCTCGGCCGCCTCGTTCCGCGCGGCTATGGCCGCGATGCCGTCCAGGGTGAGGTCGGGGGCGAAATGGGCGTAGCCCAAGGACGCCAGGATGCCGCGCCCCAGCTCGTCGCCGGAGCCGACCAGGGCCGCCTGGCCGCCCAGCTCGGCCCTCATGCCGTCGACGAGCGCCGATACCAGGCCGCGATAGCCCATGAGTATGCCTGAGCGTAGGGCCTCGGCGCTGTTGCGGCCTATAACCCGCGTCGGCTCCTCGAGCCGCACTTGGGGCAGCTGGGCGGCGCTCCGCCTGAGCGCCCAGGAGGCCGTCTGGAGGCCAGGCGCGATGGACGCGCCTAGGAGCTCGCCGCCTTCGTTGACGGCGGCCAGGGTGAGGGCGACGCCGAAATCCACGACGACGCAGGCGCCGCCCACGAGTTCGTAGGCCGCGGCCGCCTGGCATACGAGGTCGCTGCCCACCTCCGAGGGCTGGTCGGTCCGTATTTTGACCCCGGTTTTAACGCCGGGGCCGACGACGCGGGCGTCCAGGCCGAAGGCCAGGCGGAACGCCTCGACCAGGGCCGGGGTCAGGGCCGGGACGACGCTGGATAGCCAGGCCTGGTCGGGGGCCGGGCCTGAGCCCGCGCCGGCGGCGCGCGTCGCCCGGAGGTACGCCGCCTCGAAGAGGAAGGCGTACTCGTCGGCGCTGCGGTCGGGGCCGAAGCGCGCCAGGGGCAGCCATGCGTCGCCCGATCGGAAACCCAAGCAGAGGCCGCCGTTCCTGGCGTCCAGCGCCGCGAGCATGCTTAAGCCTCCTTGGACAGCTTGGAAGCGCCGCCCTCGGCGATGCCCTTCCAGGCGCTGACGACGGCGCCGGTGAAGACCGCGGCGGCGGCCGCCTCCACGAGGCCGTTCGAAAGGGCTATGCCGGCCAAGAAGGCCGGAATGGCCGCCGTCTCCAGGCCTAGTACGCCGGCGATCTGATCGGCGGCTGACAGGCCCAGCATGGTCAGCACGAGGACCGTGTTGGCGAAACCGCCTACCGCGCCGGCGGCGCCGGCGGCCAATGGCGTGAGCTTGCCGCGGAACAGCTTATAGACGGCCCAGGCTACGACGCCGATGAGGAGCCGCGGCAACACCGACACCAGGGGATTGGTGAACAGCGGGTCCAGGGGGCCGACCGGGGCCACGGCCGCCTTTACGAGGCTCGTCACGCCGAAGATCAGTCCGACCACGGTACCGGCCACGGGGCCTTCGAGCACCGCCGTCACGATGACCGGGATATGCATGATAGTCAGCGACGCGCCGCCGAACCAGGGCAGGAAGCCCAGGGGCGTCACGGCCAGCACCACTGACACGGCGCCCAGGGCCCCGGCGGTCACGATCTTCTTAACCGAGCTATGTTCCATAGCGTCCTCCTCGCGCGGGTACCCGCCGCGGCTCGTCCGTCCGCGAGGTCGCGTCCCGCGACAATGTATGCGGCCCGAAGGCCGAGAAAACCATTTTCAACGAGGCGGCCAAACCGCCCCGCTCGCCCCCCTACCAGGGTAGGACGGCGCCGAGCGCCAGGCTCGTGCCGGCGAAGGCGATCGCCGCGAGGCGGGCGACGAGGTCGTAGCGGCCGCCCTCGGCCTCGACGTAGCGGGTGCGGCCGCGCGCCTCGTAGCAGCGGGCTTCCATGGCCTCCGCCAAGGCCTCCGCCCGCTCGAGCGCCCGAATCGTCACGGGCACCACCAAGGGCAGGTAGGCGCGGGCGCGGCGTAGCGGCCCGCCCTTACCCGTGCCGAAGTCGGCGCCGCGGGCCGCCTGCGCCTTGACGATGCCCTCAAGCTCGCCGGCCACGATCGGGATGAAGCGGAAGGCCACGGCCACGGCCAAGGCCAGCTGATGCGCGGGGAAGCCGAGCTTGGCTAAGGGGGAAAGGACGTCCTCAATACCCCTGGCCGTGTCCCCCTCGGTGATCACCGAGGTGAAGAGCCCCAGGCCCAGCATCATGGCGAGGAAGCGCAGGGCCATGCCGCCCACGGCGGCGGCCTCGCGCAGGGTGACGCTCACCGGACCGACGGCCAGGAGCACGGCGCTTGAATCCGCGGGCGATGTAAAGATGATCTGGAAAGCCGCCGCGACGCCGACGAGCGGCAGCACCGGTACGAAGCCGCGCAGGAGATAGCCCGGCCGGATCTTGGCTAGAGCCGTCGCCGCGATCGCCGCCGCGGCGAGGAGAGCCATGGCCGCGGCCGATCGTAGCGCGCTGACGGGCAGGATAAAGGCGAAGAGCCACAGGTATTTGGCCGCCGGCGAGAGGCGATGGACGGCCGAATCGCGCTCGATGTAGCGGCCGATAGAGACCCTGCTAAAGAACTCGAGGCTCTTCACGCCGCGCCCCCTTCCTGGGCGGACGTACCGGCCGACGGGGCGGACGTGCCGGCCGACGGGGCGGCCAGCGCCGCGACCAGGGCGGCGGGGGTGACGGCGGCCCTGAGAGCCGATAAAGAGGCGTCATCGAAGCCTTGAGCCCCGTACGCTCGCGACAGCTCGGCGGCCAATTCGGCCGCGAAGGGGCGCTTAAGCCCCCAAGAGTCATCCCAGCCCTTCCCGAAGATTTCTTCCGGCGAGCCGTAGGCCGCCAGGCGCCCGCGGATCATCACCGCCACCGCGTCGGCCCGGGCAGCTTCCTCCATGGCGTGGGTGGAGAAGACGACGGAGCGCCCGCCTTCCTCCGCGCTGAGGAGGAGGCCCATGAGCTCGGCTCGAGAAACCGGGTCTAGAGCCGAGCCCGGTTCGTCGAGGACCAGGATCTCGGGCGCCATGGCCAGCACCGAGGCTAAGGCCAATCGCCGCTTTTGTCCGCCCGACAGGGCCCGCGACGGGCGGTCGCGGAACTCGTCGTACGCTAGCCCTACGGCGTCCATGGCCCGCCTGACGGCGTCGACGAGGGCCGCCCCGGACAGGCCGCGGTTCCGCGGGCCGAAGGCGACTTCGTCGCCGGCGTAAGGCTCGAAGATAGCGCTCTCCGGGCGTTGTATCGAAAGCGGGGCGGCCATGCGAAGGGAGCGAAGCTCGACGGAGGGGTCGCTCGTATCGCGTCCTAAGACGACGGCGCGGCCGGCCGAGGGCTGGGCCAAGGCGGCGACGAGCTGGAGGGCGGTCGACTTAGATCGGAAGAGCACACGTCTGAACTCCAGTCACCGAATACGATCTC
>CALKWG010000031.1 GCA_938004315.1 uncultured Spirochaetaceae bacterium | reverse complement strand
TCGCGCAGGCAGGAGGACGGCGTGCGCGCGCTCGACGACGGCCTAGCGGGAGCCAAGGCCGCGGCCGGGCGTAGCCGCGCCGCCGTCGACTCCTTGGCCCGCGAGGTAGAGCGCTTCGAGCTGGGCTAAATACCGCTTAAGCTAGGGCCGACCCCGCGCTTGGATCAGCGTCTCGCGGCGCGGCCAGCGGTTGGGCGGCGCGGCGGGAGAGTTTTCACCCTAGTCGATTTTTCCACCGCCTCCGGACGCGTACCCGGGCTATACTCGCCGTAGCTTCGAACCGGGAGTATGCCATGACCGCCTTCAAGGATTTTCCCTATGCCCGCCCCGACTTAGACGCCCTGAAGGTCGAGTTCGGCGGCGAGCTCGCCGCCTTCGCATCGGCCCCGAGCCGCGCCGCCGCCGTCCATGCCGTAGCCCGGCTCAAGGCCATCCGCGACCGGGCGGAGAGCGCCATGATCCTGGCCCGCGTCCGGCACACCATCGACACGACCGACCCGGCCTACGAGGCTGAGAACGACTTCTTCGACGAGGCCGAGCCCGTCTTCGAAGGCCTGAAGACCGACTACTATCGCGCCCTCCTTATGAGCCCCTATCGGCCGGAGCTCGAAAAGGACGGCGGCGCCCAACTCTTCCGCCTGGCCGAGCTACAGCTCAACACCTATAAGCCCGAGGTAGAGGACGACTTGCAGGAGGAGAACCGCCTGGGCAGCGAGTACGTCAAGCTCAAGGCCGGCGCCAAGATACCCTTCGACGGCCGCGAGCTCAACCTGGCCCAGATCGCCCCCTATTTCGAGTCGCCCGATCGCGCGACCCGCGCCCGGGCCAAGGCCGCCGTTAGCGCCTTCTACGCGGCGAACGACGAAGCCTTCGGCCGCATCTACCACGACCTGGTCGGCCTCCGCCGCCGCGTCGCACAGAAGCTGGGCTACCCCGACTTCGCCGCCCTAGGCTACGCGCGCCTGGGGCGGAGCGACTACGACCAGGCCTTGGTCGCATCCTACCGCGCACAAGTGCGGAACGAAGTCGTCCCCGTCGCCCACGAGCTTAGGAAGCGCCAGGCCGCCCGCTTAGGCCTTTCGTCCCTCAAGCACTACGACGAGGACCTGGCCTTCCTCTCGGGCAACGCCGCGCCCAAGGGCGACGCCGCCTGGATCGTGGCGCAGGCCGCGGCCATGTACGACGAAATGTCGCCTGAGACCGGCGAGTTCTTCACGCTCATGCGCTCGCGCGGCCTCATGGACCTGGAGACCCGCGCCGGCAAGGCCATGGGCGGCTACTGCGACTACTTGCCCGCTTGGGAGGCGCCCTTCATCTTCTCCAACTTCAACGGCACCGCCGGCGACGTCGACGTCCTCACCCATGAGGCCGGCCACGCCTTCCAATCGTACCGCAGCCGCCATTTTAACTACCCCGAGTACCGCCAGCCCACCTTGGAAGCCTGCGAGATCCACTCCATGAGCATGGAGTTCATCGCCTGGCCCTGGATGGATCGCTTCTTCAAGGAGGACGCGGACAAGTACCGCTTCAACCACCTGGCCGAGGCCCTCATGTTCATACCCTACGGCTGCGCCGTGGACGAGTTCCAGCACTGGGCCTACGCGACGCCCGAGGCCGGTCCCGCCGAGCGCAAAGCCGCCTGGCGCCGCATCGAGCGCGCCTACTTGCCATGGCGCGACTACGACGGCGACGAGTTCCTGGAGTCCGGCGGCTTTTGGTACCGCCAGGGCCACATCTTCGAGGACCCCTTCTACTACATCGACTATACCCTGGCCCAGGTCGGCGCCTTCGAGTTCTGGGGCCGCTACCGCCGCGACCCGGCCCAGGCCTGGCCCGCCTACCTGAAGCTCTGCTCTCTGGGCGGGAGCCTCCCCTTCACCGGCCTCCTTAAGGAAGCGGGCCTGTCAAACCCCTTCGCGCCGGGGACCCTCAAGGCCGTCATGGCGCCCATCAAGGCCTGGCTGGACGGGGTGGACGATCGGAAGCTGTAGGGGGATTGACGCAGCGTAGGATTATGTAGGGCGCCGCGGCGGGGCTTGGATGGTCGTACGCAGATACTCATCCGCCCGGTCCGGGCCGCGTCTCCGGTCGGCCGCCGAGAACCCCCGCGCCCCGCCGCCCGGGCTCTCGGCTTTATCTCCGCGCGCCTAAGGCTCGGACCCCGGCCGCGTCGCCTGCGGGGCCGCGGCCCTAAAGCCTTCGCGGGAGGCTCGCGGAGTATACCGCCTCGATCCCTGGCGCGGCCTCTGATCGGCCGCTATAAGGGCGCTTCGTTCGTTCCCCGTAGAGCCTCGAGCTTATTTTCATCGATACCTAGAAGCCGGGCGATCGTCTCGTTCGGCAAGCCTTCGGCGGCCATGCGGTGCGCGGTCGAGCGTAAGGCGACTAATTGGCCTTCCTCGCGGCCTTCCTCTCTGCCTTCGTCGCGCCCTTCCCGCAAGCCTTCTTCATAACCTGTTTCTTTGTAGCTGGCCACGATATAAGCGTAATTACGGCGCATGTCATAATAGTGACGCCACTTCTTCAAAATGCTAAAGTTAGCCATAAGCTGGACGGCCTCCGAGAATACCGGGTCATGAAGGACGGCGCTGAGCCGTTCGGGACAGAGGGCGTGGCCCTGCGCCAAGAAAAATAGCCACGCCTGCTCTTCTCCCTCGTCAATAATCATATCGCCATGCCGGGCTAGCATCAAGCGACGCCAAGCGCCGAGTTCGATGACGACGATGCAGAAGTCGTCGTGAAGCACGTGGCCGTTCCGTTCGCAGGCCGGACGCATGACGTGTAGCCACTCGCCGTCGTCCCACAAGGGGCGCTCTAGCACCCAGAGGCTTACGACGGGTCGGTGGTCGCGGTAATGCCCGCCCTTATCCAGTTGCCTAACGTAGAGCTGCGACCAGTTGTGGAGCATCCTTTGCTCAAGCCCGACGTGGTAGGCTACTTGCATCTCCAGCTGCACCTGTCGGCCCGCCTCGTCGAGGTACAGGATATCCAGTTCCATATCCTTCTCGCCGCGGAATTCCGCGGGCCTGAAGGGGTTCTGAATGCTGAGCTCGCGAACCGCGGGTATACCCGCGACTCTGAATATCGCGTTCAAGAAGCTCTTCGGTACTTCGGCATGTCCCTCGCTGCCGAATACGCGCTTGAAGACGATATCGATCCTCGGATCGATCGGTTCTTGCCCATACTTCATGGCGTACCTCCGCTTAGGAGTGGTGATGACAAACATCGAGTTTGTCATCACCCTGTTAGGAGTACGCCGTACTAGGTCCCGGCGCTTGCGCCGAAACGATCGGCGCTCACCGAATCCATGCGCCGATTATTCACTTGCCAAGCTACGAGCCTAAGACGCGCCGCCTAACAGCGCGAAGGCGACGGCGGACAGGCAGAGCGCCGCGATCTTATGCCTATCCAAGCGCTCGCCCAGGGCGAAGCGGGAGATGAGCGCGGTTATGACGAAGCTCATCTGAGCGATCGGGATGACGACGCTCGCCTCGCCGAACTCCAGCGCGCGACGGAAGAAATAGACGATGCCGCAGACTAAGAGCCCGCTGATGACGCCGCGCCGTATCAGAGCCGCGCTCAGGCACGAGCCGCCTCCTCGAAAGACGGCGCCCGCTGAGCCGGCGACGAGCCAGACCAAGCCCTGAATGGCCAAGAACCAGGCGCCGTGGACGCCCGCCTCGGCGGCCAACTTGTAACTGATGCCCATGGCGGCCCTGAGGAGGCTCGCTGCGAACGCCAGGATGAGCCCGCTTTCGACGACGCACCCGCGCGACGACCCCGAACCGGCGGCGAAGAGGAGGAGCGCGGCCGAGGCTAGCGCGAATCCCGTTAGCTTGGCCGCGCCGAGCGGCTCGCCTAGGAAGACCACCCCGACGGCGGCCGCGGCGACCATGTTCATCCGGTAGATCGTCGCCCCGACCGCCGCGCCGACCGTCCGGAGGCTGCCTATGAGGAGGTAGTTGGCCGAAGCCGAGAGGAGCCCCGCCGCCAGGCCCCGGGCCAAGGTCGTTGAACCGGGCGGCGCGGGCGCTTCGGCCGCCGGCGCGCCTGACGCGAGCGCGGCCAGGGCGAAGACGGTGAACC
>CALKWG010000030.1 GCA_938004315.1 uncultured Spirochaetaceae bacterium | reverse complement strand
GCGCTTAGGCATAGCCCCGCGCTCCCTGCGCTTCGATCCGGCCGGCAGCGCGCTCTGCGTCGACGTCCCGGAGGAGAGCGGCGTGGCGGCCCTCCGCGGCCTGCACGGCGCCTTCTTCCCGAGGAGCGCCGTATGAGCGCGGTCGTGGACGCCCTCTCGCGGGGAGGGCCGCGCTTCTCGCTGGAGGTAGTGCCGCCCAGCCGCGGCGCCGATCCGTCATCGGTTTTAAAGGCCGTGGAGAGCCTCCTTCCCTACGAGCCGGCCTTCGTGAGCGTGACCGACCATCCCGGCGGCCGGCTTTGGGTTGATTACGGTAACGCAGCCCGACCCGTGCCCGCGCGCGCCAAGCCGGGCACTTTGGGCCTCTGCGTCGCGATACGGGAGGCGAGCGGCGTCCCGGTGGTCCCGCACGCCGTCTGCATCGGCAACGACGCCTTCGTCGCCGAGGACGCGCTCATAGACTATCGCTACGCCGGCTTCAAGGACGTCTTCCTCGTCCGGGGCGACGAGCGCTTCGCGCCCTACGCCGGGGCCGCCAAGCCCGAGGGCCTGGGCCGCGCCATAGAGCTCGTGCGCCTAGCCGCCGCCCTGAACCGCGGCGAGTACGCCGGCGGCGCGGCGCGCGGCTGCCAGGCGGGCCTGGCGCTCGGCGTCGCCTGCTATCCGGAGAAGCACCCCGCCGCGCCCAACCGGGAGCGCGACCTGGCGGCCTTCAAGGAGAAGGTCGACGCCGGCGCCTCCTGGTCGCTCACCCAAATGGTCTTCGACCCGGGCGTGTACGCCGACTTCTTAGCGCGCGCCCGCGCGGCCGGCGTCGAGATCCCGGTTCTGCCCGGGGTCAAGCCGGTCACTTCGCTCCGCTCCCTTCTGGCCCTGCCGGCTCACTTTTTTATAACGATACCGGAGGGCTTCATCCGCGAGATGGAGGAGGCCAGGACCCCGGCCGAGGAGCGCCTCGTCGGCATACGCCGCGCCGAGGCCCTCTGCCGCGGGCTATACGACGCCGGCGCGCCCTGCCTGCATTTCTTCAGCATGGGACGCTCCCGCGATACCCTGGAGACCCTGGTCGCCCTCTTCGGGCCGCGGGCCCCGGCGGCCGAGGCGGGCCGCCTATGAAGCGCCTTGAAACCCTTTATCTCGAGCTCGAGCGCCGCGTCGTCCTGTTCGACGGGGCGACCGGCAGCTATGCCGCCTCGCTCTTCGGCGAGCTCGACGCCCACGAGCGCGATCGGCTGGCCCTCCTCGACCCGGGCAAGGTCCTTCGCGTGCACCGCGACTACCTGGCCGCCGGCGCCCGCGCGCTCAAGACCGCCACCTTCAACGCGAACGCCATCGCCCTGTCCGCCGGCCGGGGCGCGGCGCCCGTCCCCGTCGACGAGGCTTTCGAGCTGAACGCCGCGGCCGCGGCCTTGGCGCGGGCCGCCGTCGCGGAGGCCGAGTCGCGCGACGGGCTCGTCCGCTGGGTCGCCGGCTCTATCGGGCCGGGAAGCGCCGCGCCGAGCTTAGGCGGGCCGGGCTACCGCGAGCTCGTCGCCTCCTACCTTCCGCAGGCGCGCGGCCTCGTCGCAGGCGGGGCCGACCTCGCCCTGATCGAGACCGTCCAGGACCCCGTGCAGGCCAAGGCCGCTATCGAGGCTTGGAAGCAGGCCTGCGACGAGACCGGCCGGGCCTTGCCCTTCGTCGTGAGCGCCACCGTAGACGCCGCCGGCCGCCTGCTCTCCGGCGCCTCGCCCGAGGCCTTCGCCGCGGCCGTCGAGCCCTTCGGGCCCTTAGCCGTAGGCCTTAACTGCTCGGGAGGCCCTGACGAGCTCAAAGACGCGTATGCCGCCCTCGCCGCCTTCGCCTCGACCCGCCTTTCCCTCATGCCCAACGCCGGCCTTCCGCGCCGCGGGCCGGACGGCGAGCTCTCCTGGCCGCTCGCGCCGGAGGCCTATGCGAGCGCATCGGCCGCGGCCTGGGGCGACGCGACGCCGAGCTTCGTAGGCGGCTGCTGCGGCACCGATCCGGGCCATATCGAAGCCCTGGCACGCAAGCTGGCCGACGGCGAAGTCGGCCGCGGCCCGAGGCGTCGAAGCTTCGCCCTGGCCAGCGCCTTCGAGGCCAAGCCGCTCCGACCCGGGCGTCGCTTCCTGATCGACGAGCGCTCGAACGCCCAAGGGAGCGCTGCGTTCAAGCGCCTGGTTTCCGATGGCGACCAGGCTGCGGCCTTGCGATTCGTGCTCGAGCGCGCCTCCTCCGGCGCCGACGGCGCGGACCTGAACGTCGCCGGCCCGCGGGAGCGGGCATGGCTGCCGGCCATAGCGGCTGCGGCCGCTTCCCTGGCCTCCGCCGCCCTGTCGCTGGACAGCGTCGACCCCGAGGCGCTTACGGCCGCCCTGCCGGGACTGGCCGGCCGGCCCTTGGTCAATTCAGTCAACCTTGAAGACGAATCGCGGGCGGAGCGGCTCTTGCGGCTCGCGGCGCGCCACGGGGCCGCCGTCGTCTGCCTAGCCTTGGACGCTGACGGCCCCGCCCGCGACGCGAAGGCTAAGCTCGAGGTCGCGAGGCGGCTGTACGAGCTCGCCTTAAAAGCGGGGCTTGAGCCGGCCGACCTCCTCTTCGACCTCTGCACCTTCCCGGCGGCGGCCGGCGGCGCGGCGAGCGCGGGCAGCGCTTACGAGACCTTCGCCGCCCTCGCCGCCCTGGGCGAGGCCTGCCCCGGGGCGGGTAGCGTCTTAGGCGTTGGGAACTCGTCCTTCGGCCTGCCTAAGGCCATGCGCCCGCGCTTTACCGCGGCCTTCCTTGAGAGGGCTTTAGAGGCCGGGCTCAGCGCGGCCATCGTCGACCCGGCCGCCGCCGGGCTACTCGGCCCCGACGGGAGAGCGGCCGACGAGGAGCAGCGACGCTTCGCCCGCCTCGCCCAGCCGTTCTTCGGCCCCGGGGAGCCGAGCGCCCAAGAGCTGGACGCGCTCCTAGCCTGGGCGGAGAGCGCCCCGGCGGCGGGCGGCTGGCCGGCCGACGCGGCGGCCGACGCGGAGGGCCGAGGGGATGGCGCTTCGTCGTTTGCCTCGGGGCCGGCGTCGCCGGCCGAGTCGCTCGGCGACGCGATAGCGGAACGAAACGCGCCGGCCGCCCTGGCGGCCATTAAGGCGGCGCTCGGCGACGGTATCGAGCCGAGCGAGCTCGCCAGGCGCATCGCCCTGGCCATGGCCGCCTTGGGAAAACGTTACGACGCCGGTAAACTCCCCCTGCCCCTCGTGCTACGCTCGGCCGACGTCGCCCGCGCCGGCTTCGACGCGCTTAAGAGCGCCGCCGCCCTCGAGACGGCGGCGTCGGCCGGACCGGGCGTCGAGGCCCGCCGCCTCGTACTCCTGTCGACGGTCAAAGGAGACCTGCACGACATAGGCAAGAACCTCGTGGCCATGGTCCTGGAGGCCGGCGGTTACGAAGTCGCCGACCTCGGCATAGACCGCGGCGCCGACGAGATAGCGGAGGCGGCGGTCGAGCGCGGCGCCTTCGCCGTCGGCGTATCGGGTCTCCTGACCCGTTCGCTCGTCGAGATGGAGGCGGTCGCGGAGGCCTTAACCCGGCGCGGTTCGAAAGCGCCGCTCCTCTGCGGCGGCGCGGCCGTCGACCGGGCCTTCGTGTCGGAGCGCCTAGAGCCCCTGCGGCCCGGCTTGGTGCGCTACGGCAAAGACCCCTTCGAGGCGCTCCAGATATTAGGGAGCCTGGCCGCGCCCGACCGGGACGACCCGCCGCGACCTTCCGCGGGGAGCGAATCGCCTGCGGCAGCCGGATCGGATCGGCCGGTCCGAGGCGAGGCGCAGCCGACGGACCCCACGGCGCCGCCGGTGGGCGATTCCGCCGCCGTCTATCTGCGCTTCACGCTCGGCGAGCTGGTTCCGCTCCTCGACCGCCCGACTATTATCGAGGCGCGGCTGCGCTTCGGACGAGCCGACCGAGCCCGAGGCGAGCGGCTCCTCGACGAGGCCCTGTCGCTCGCGGCGGCCTCCGCGGCGAGCGAAGGCTATGAGCCCGGGGCGGAGGCCTCGTACTCATGGTTCGCCGTGCGCGCCGCCCCCGGCGAGGCGATAGAGTTTTATCCGGGCAGTGCCGCCGATACAGGCGTCGCCGATACAGGCGTCGCCGATACAGGCGTCGCCGATACAGGCGCAGGCGGCCGAGGCCCGATCGTATCCTTCGCCTTTCCGCGCGAGCCGGACGGCAAGCGAAGGTCGTTATACGATTATTACTTGTCTCTATCCCAGGCGCCGGCTTTCTGCGTTACCTTGGGCGCTTGGGCAGAGGCAGCCCTGCACCGCGCCAAGGAAACCGGCGACGGAGGCCTCTACCTGGCTACCCACGCGGTCTTGGCGGGCCTGGCCGAGGCGGCGGCCGAGCTCATGCATCGGCGCTTGGCCGACGAGGCGATGCGGCGCGGCCTGGCCTCTTCGGGGAAGCGCTATTCCTTCGGCTACCCGGCCTGCCCGGGCGTCGAACGCAACGCCGAGCTCCTAGCGGCGCTGGGCGCCGGGGAGATAGGGCTGAAGGCGACTCAATCGGGCCAGCTGGTACCGGAGTTCTCGGTAAGCGCCCTCGTCATCCCCTTGTACGAGGCTGAGTACTTTAACCCGCGGCCGAAGAAGGGAAGCTTTGAGGCGCCCGGCTGCGAAGGAGGACGCGATGCATAAGCTACCCGTCGCCGTGCTCGGCGCGACCGGCGCCGTGGGGCAGAGGCTCGTGGCCTCGCTGGACGGCCACCCCTGGTTCGAGGCCGCCTACCTGGGCGCGAGCGAGCGCTCGGCCGGACGGCCATACGGCGAGGCGGCCCGTTGGCTCCTCGAAGCGCCCATGCCCGCGTCGGCGGCCGCTATGGCCGTAGGGCCCGTAGACCCGGCGGGGGCGGGTTTACTATCGGGCGGCCGGCTACCGAGCCTAGTCTTCTCAGCCTTGGACGCGCCGGTCGCCCGCGAGATAGAGCCCGCCTGGGCGGCCGCCGGCGCCCTCGTCGTCTCCAACGCCTCGGCGCATCGCATGCTGGGCGAAGTCCCGCTCGTCGTGCCCGAGGTGAACGCGGGGCACCTCGAGCTCCTTCGCCGTCGGGCCGGGCGCGGGGCCATCGTGACCAACCCGAACTGCTCGACCATCGGCCTGGTCATGGCCTTGAAGCCCCTCGTCGACGCCTTCGGCCTCGAAGCTTGCCTCGTGAGCACCATGCAGGCGGCCAGCGGAGCCGGCTACCCCGGCGTCCCCTCGCTCGACCTCATTGACAACGTCGTTCCCTACATCGCCGGCGAGGAGGAGAAGCTCGAGACCGAGCCTAGGAAGATCCTCGGCGCTTTGCAGCCTGGCGCCGAGGCTGTGCGGGAATTCGACCTAGCCTTGAGCGCCAGCTGCCATCGCGTCGCGGTCCGCGACGGGCACCTTATGGCCGTATCCGTGCGCTTAAAGGCAAGCGTCGGACGCGATGACATAACGGCGGCATGGGAGGGCTTCCGGGGGGCGCCTTCGGTACGCGCCCTGCCGAGCGCGCCCGAGCGCCCGCTGGCCTATCGCCCCGAGCCCGACCGGCCCCAGCCCCGACTGGATCGCGGGGCCGGGAACGGGATGGGCGTGAGCCTGGGGCGGCTCAGGCCCTGTCCGATTCTGGGTTGGAAGTTCGAGTTACTTTCTCATAACACTGTGCGGGGCGCCGCCGGCGGCACCCTGCTCCTGGCCGAGCTCTGCGCGCGCGAAGGCTTCGTCCCAGGCTTCGCGCGATAAGATGCCGGGACTTAGAAGGCGACGATGCACTCGATCTCGACCAGGCCGCCTTTAGGTAGGCCGGCGACGGCGACGGTCGAGCGGGCGGGCTTGTCGCCCTTGAAGTACGAGCCGTAGACCTCGTTCACGACCGCGAAGTCCGCCATGTCCTTGAGGAATATGGTCGTCTTGACGATCTGATCGAGGCTCGCCCCGGCGGCCTTGCAGAGCGCCTCGACGTTCTTCATGACCTGCTCGGCCTGGGCCCGGACGCCCTCGGCCAGCTGGCCGGTCGCGGGATCCAGCCCCAGCTGGCCGGAGAAGAAGCAGAGCGAGCCGGCGCGTACGCCCTGTGAGTACGGGCCGATAGCGCCGGGCGCCTTGTCGGTGGCGATGATTTCCTTAGGCATATGATCCTCCTTATTGCCGTCTGCGCGGTAAAGGCAGTATGTCGCCCCTATGGCATCTTGTCAAAGCTGATGTGCTTACGCTAGCGAGCGCCAAAAGGTTTAAAAGGGATACAGAAGGATGAAACTACACGGAAATGGCTTTTTGAATAAAAGACTTAATTGAGCTAAATCACTCAGCATTGCACGAAAGCGAAGCGGATGCGTCCGACGCCATCAGATGTGATGAAGCGATATGACGTACGCCGTCGTATGAAGCCTGCCTATGGATGCTTTCGATGGCACGCTAATTGCATGTACCTCCGCAAGCATCTCAAGCCTCATGAACAGCAAAAAGGAGTTTCTATGAGCGACGCAGTTAAGCCCGCTAAGAAAGCGTGGCGCATGCCCGACACCTACACCATCATTTTCTTCGTGGTGGCGTTCGCGGCGATCCTCACCTACATCGTGCCGGTCGGCATGTTTACCGCCAAGGCGGAGGCGGCCAACGGTAAGTCGGTACTCGTGCCCGGCTCGTACACCAACAGCTTCGTGTTGGAAGACGGCAAGCTCATTCCTGACGCGGCCGGTACCACCCACACCAAGCCCTTGCCCGTCTTCGCGCCCTTCGGCGACATGGGCGTCCTGAACTATCTTTTCGAAGGCCTCGTCTCAGGATCCAAGTGGGGCAGCGCGGTCGGCGTGGTCGCCTTTATCCTGATAGCCGGCGGCGCCTTCGGGGTGGTCCTGCGGACCAAGGCGGTGGAGACCGGCATCTTGGCCCTGACGAGCCGCACCAAGGGCAAGGAAGTCCTGCTCCTGCCGCTCCTCTTCCTGCTCTTCTCCTTGGGCGGCGCGGTCTTCGGCATGGGCGAAGAGGCCATACCCTTGGCCATGATCATCATCCCCATCGTCATCGGCCTGGGCTACGACGCCGTCACCGGCGTCTTCATCACCTACGTCGCCACGCAGATAGGCTTCGCGACCAGCTGGATGAACCCCTTCTCCGTCGCCATAGCCCAGGGCATAGCTGGCGTCCCCATGCTCTCGGGAGCCGGCTTCCGCATCGCCATGTGGGCGGTCTTCACCGCGGCCGGCATCGCCTTCACCATGCTCTATGCTCGCAAGATCAAGAAGAACCCGACCCTCTCGGTGTCGTATGAGAGCGACGCCTTCTTCCGCGACGACTTCAAGGAGCGTAAGGACGAGGCCGTACGCTTTACCCTCGGGCACGGCCTGGTGCTCTTGACCGTGCTGGCCGCGGTCGTATGGGTTATCTGGGGCGTGGTCGGCTACGGCCCGGGCAACGGCTACTACATCCCCGAGATCGCCACCATCTTCTTCACCATGGGCATCGTCGCCGGCGTCATCGGCGCGATCTTCAAGCTAGACGGCATGACGGGCGCCGACATACCCGAGGCCTTCCGATCGGGCGCCAAGGACCTCGTAGGCGCGGCCCTCGTGGTGGGCATGGCCAAGGGCATCGTCCTGGTGCTCGGCGGCGACTCGCCCGATACGTCCAACGTACTCAATACCATCCTGCACGGCATGGGCGGCGCCATAGCGGGCTTGCCCGGCGTCGTCTCCGCCTGGCTGATGTACGTATTCCAGTCGGTCTTCAACTTCTTCGTAGTCTCCGGCTCGGGCCAGGCGGCTCTGACCATGCCGATCATGGCCCCGCTCGCCGACATCGCGGGCGTGACGCGCCAGGTATCCATCCTGGCCTTCCAGCTCGGCGACGGCTTTACGAACCTCATCGTGCCCACCTCCGGCTGCCTCATGGGCGTGCTCGGCGTGGCGCGCCTGGACTGGGGCAAGTGGGCCAAGCACCAGATCAAGTTCCAGGGCTTCCTCTTCGTCCTGGGCAGCGCCTTCATCGTGATCAGCTAGGAAGAGCACACGTCTGAACTCCAGTACACGAATACGAAATCGTATGCCGTCTTC
>CALKWG010000029.1 GCA_938004315.1 uncultured Spirochaetaceae bacterium | reverse complement strand
GCGCCCGGAGCGGCCGCCGGGGCGGCCGCGGTCGAGCCGGCGGGGGCCGGCTGGGTCGTCGCGGTACCGGCAGGGCGGGTCGCCGATTCGCCTTGGACGAGGGCGACGGCCCGATCCTTATACTCCTGGTTGACGCCCGTCTGGGCGGAGGCTTGATCCGCGGGAGCCGGCGCCTCGGCAGCCGGGGCGGGTTGGCTCACGCATGAGGCGAACATGAGCGAGAAGGCGGCGAGCGCGATGGCGATGCGTTTCATTCCTGTGTATCCTCCGGCGATTTGAAGCGCCCCTGGCGCTGCGAACTTTATGCTCTGCGCTACTTCGTTTATCGACTGCGATCAATATTATCGCTGACGAGCCTATTTTCAAGAGTAATCGCTCGGATTAGCGAGATTCGCGGCCGAAGACCGGCGGCGCATGCGCTCGTCCAAAGAAACCTTATGGGAGCGGCCTGGTAACGAGAACGCTGCGGACGGCGAGCTCGGCCCCCAAGGCCTCGAGCTCGGGAAAGCCGACGAAGGTCAGGTCGGTCGGGAGGTTTAACGACGAGGAACCGCTACGCAGGATCTTTCGCCCGAAATCCAACTCGAGCTCAAAAGCCTCCGGCTTGAGGCCGCCGAGCGTCCCGTAATCAATCAATCCGTCGTCGCTCGCGAGCCGCCCGTCGTCGCCGAGGCGGATGAAACGGCCGGCGGCGACCGGGAGGCGTAACGACCAGGCCCCCGCCGCGATCGAGGCCGAAAGCCGCACGACGCCTTCGGGACGGCCGCTCAGGGCGAGCGCGGAGCCGGTTTCCAAGTACAGGGAGGCGCCCTCGATACGATGCGCGCCGCGGGTCGCGAAGGCCTCGGGCAAGGATCCTTCATCGGCCGAGAAGGCGGCGATGAACTCGAGCCCATGCCGCGCCGCCATGGCCGAGCGGAATAGCGGCAGCGGGCCGTCGAGCTCGGCGTAGTCGTGGTACAACGCGGGGTAGGATACGCTCACGGTTCCCGCGGCCATGGAAGCCGACTCGTCTCGCAGCGAGCCGATGGCGAGGCCGTCTATGAAAGCCTCGACGAGGGAGCCGCGCTCGTCGGGCGTGATCCGAACGGCCAGCTGCGACGTGCCCGCTGGCAGGCCGCGCTTAAAAACGAGCCGAGCCTCGCCGACGGCCAGGCTTACGAGGCCGTTCTCGAGCCCGACGATCCAAGCCCCGCCGTCGGGGGAGTCGCGGGAGAGGATAGGCCGGAAACCTTCGCTAGCGCCGGCGCCGCCGAGCGGCGACATAGTCAGGTAATACGATCGGACGCCGCGCCCGGCGGGGCTCGGGACGCTCAGCGACGCTCCCGGGCTCAGGGCATAGCCGAAGCCGCGATCGGGAGCCTCTTCGGGATAAGCCCGACCGCTCAAGACGGCGCCAGGGGGGAGCGCCGACTCGAACGAAGGCGCGCCTTCGAAGCGGGCGCGCGACAGGTAGCTAAGGCCCGCGTCCCAGGCCGGCGCCTCGAAAGCGGCGGCCGCGACCGGCACGCTCAAGGCGGCGGCGGCGTAGGGGCCGACCCGTAGGCCGGCCGGCGGCTGGAAGGGAAAGGCCTCGGCGCTCACGCGGTGGACGTTCGGCAGCGAGGCGACGCGCCACACCAGGCGGTCGGCCCCGTCGGCCGCGAAGCCCTCGGCCACCGGCCGGCCGTCGAAGAGCCAGCGAATCCAGAGCGAAGCCGGCGCGTCGGCCAGGCCTTGAGCCTTCAAGAGCACCGCGCCGCCGAGCGTGGCAGTCCCGGGCCTGGCGATCAGGCCGAGATTTAAGCGCGCCCCGCGATAAACGAGGGCCGGCCGCTCCATCGTGAACAGGAGTACGCCGTCGTCGTCGAAGCCTTCGGCGACGACGCGATAATAGCCCTGCTCAAGCCCCGGAGGCAGGGCCAGGGGCGGCAGCTCGCCTAGGATATCCTTGACCGAAGCGGCTCCGTCGGGGGCTTGGCCGCGGAACGAGGCGTCGATCAAGGATCGCGAGGCGCCGAGGGTTCCGTTAGCGTCGTAGAGCCTGAGTTCGAGGCGGGCCGGGTCGGGGGCGCTCGGCCTGGCGACGATCTTCACATAAAGCTCGCCGTCGACCGGCGCGGGCCCGAGGAGGCCGTCCTGCGAGGAGGCGCCGTCGCTCGCCGAACGGGAGACGAGCGCATCGCCGGGGCCGAGCCTAAGCTCATAGAGGGCGCTCAGCTCATCGTTCGAAAGGATGGTCGGCCCTAAGTCGCAGGAGGCGCAGCAGAGCGCCGCGAGGGCGAGGATGGGGATGCTGTTACGGACCGACGCATGGCTCATCGACTATATAATAGCATACATTGAAGCGCCTGACACGAAGCGTCGGGCGCGGAGCGCGGATAGCCTAGAAGTCGACGATGCCGAGCTCTCCCTCGACGCGTAGCTCGGTCCCGTACGGAGCCGACCAGGCATTGAGCTTATTCAGGATCTCAAGGGCTTCGGCGCCCCGGGCCGGCGCCGGCGCGTACTCATAGCGCGCTATTACGATGGGGATGATTTCCGCGCGCTCTAGCCGACCGTCCCGGAGCATGAAGCGCACGGCGGCGCTCTCGTAGGTAGAGCTCGCCGCCATGTCGAAGACGAAATTGCCTAAGGAATAGACGATGAGGCCGTCGCCGTAGCGTTCGAGCGACTGCAGGACATGGGGATGATGGCCGAGCACCGCCGTCGCGCCGGCGTCTATGGCGGCGCGGCCGAAGCGGCGTTGGAAGGCGCGCGGATAGCGCTCGTGCTCCTCGCCCCAGTGCACGGAGACGAAGAGATAGTCGGGCTTATGGATCGACAAGGCGCGCGCCACGTCCGCCCGCATATCCTCCAGGCGGGCGACGGCGAGGCCGGCCCGGCTCGAGCCCGCCGCGTCCGGGCGCGCGCCGGAGCCGGGGAGGCTTCCGTCGGCCAAGGGCAGGAGGCCCGCCGGGACCGGGTCGAAGGGTTCGCCGGAGGAAGCCGCCGCGCGGCGCTCGGAGCGGGTCGCCGCCCGATAGGCCGCCGAGCTACGCGCCTCGACGACGCTCCAGATCGGCTCGGCGTAGGCCAGCACCGCGACGCGTACGCCGCCGCGCTCGACGATCGCCGGGCGCCTGGCTTCTTCGGCGTCGCGGCCGGCTCCGGCGCGGGCGACGCCGAGCAGGTCCAGATAGTCCAAGGTCTCGGCGAGGGCGCGCGGCCCGTAGTCGTTGATATGGTTATTCGCTAACGAAACGATATCGAAGCCGGCCCACGCCAGGCCGAAGAGCGCGGCCGGATCGGCGCGGAAGGTGACGTTCTCAGGCTTGCCCGGATAGGGCTTACCGAGGTATGAAGCCGGGCTTTCTAAGTTAGCGAAGGCGAAGTCGGCCGAAGAGATCAGGTCCCTGACGTTCCTAAAGAGGTAGCGGTAGCCGTAGGCCTCGGCGCGGGCGCCGGGCGTCCGCGCTAGGAGTATGTCGCCGCAGGCTAGGAAGCTCGCGGCGGCCCGGGGAGCCTCGGACGCCTCGCCGGCGGGCGGCGTCGCGGCCATAAGCGCGCCCTGATCTTCGACCGGCTCCGCTCCGACCCGCGCCGAAGGCGGGGCCGTCGGCATAAGCGCCGCCGAGGCGCCGGCCTCGCGGCCCAGCTTATACGCCGCGAGGGCTAAGGCCGCCGCGCCGCAGGCTACGGCGAGAACCAGCGTCAGGTATAGCCGCGCGCGGCCGGCGGTCACGCCGGGTCGGCCTCGAAGGCGGCGCGCGCCATGGGCAGGCGCCGGCCTATGCCGAAGGCCCGCGGCGACAGCTTGATGACGGGAGCCGCCTGCCGGCGCTTGTATTCGGCCCGGGCGGTCATCTTGAGCGCTCGGGAGACGAGTTCGCGGTCGTAACCTGATGCGACGATGGCGTCGGCGTCTAGGTCGCGGTCGATGTAGAGCCGGAGGACGGCGTCCAAATCCTCGTAGGGCGGTAGCGAATCCTGGTCCTTTTGGTTCGGCCTAAGCTCGGCGGAGGGCGGCTTGTCGATGATCGAGCGCGGGATGAGGCCATCGCGCTCGTAGATGCGCTCGCAGAGCGCGAAGACCTCGGTTTTATAGAGGTCGCCGATAGGGGCCAGGGCGCCGCACATGTCGCCGTAGAGCGTGCAATAGCCCACCGCCAGCTCGCTCTTGTTGCCGGTGGTCAGGAGCATCGAATCGAACTTGTTGGACCAGGCCATCAGGATGTCGCCGCGGACGCGGGCCTGCAGGTTCTCCTCGGTCAGGCCGAAGGGGGTGCCGGCGAAGTGGGGCTCCATGGCCGACAGGAAGGCCGCGAAAGGCCCTTCGATGGAGACGTTCTCAAGGCGGCAGCCCAGCTGGGCGCAAAGCTCGGCGCTATGGTCCACGGAGCCGGCGGAGCTGAAGCGCGACGGCATGGTGACGCAGACCAGGTTCTCCGGGCCTATGGCCTTGGCCGCGAGCACGGCCACCAGGGCGGAGTCGATGCCTCCGGATAGCCCCAGGTGTGCGCGCGTAAAGCCGCACTTGGCCATGTAGCCGCGTATGCCCTCCACCATGGCGCGCTCGGCCTCGTCCAAGCGATGGGGAAGCTCGGGGGCGGGGGACGGAGGGAGGGCGGCGATAACGGCCGATCCGGCCGCCGGGCCGGTCTCGACGACGAGCTGGCCGCGGCCGAAGGGGCCGAGCGCGACGACCTTACCGTCGGGGGCGACCATGAAGGAGCGGCCGTCGAAGACCAGGGAATCGTTGGCGCCGGCGACGTTGCAATAGGCTACCGGCACGCGGCCTCGGCGGGCCAGGTCGGCGCAGAGGCGTTGGCGGAGCGCCAGTTTGTCGATCTGGAAGGGCGAGGCCGAGGGGACCACGATGAGCTGGGCCCCGGCGTCGAGTAGCTCGCGCGGCGGGTCGATAGGATAGCGCATGCCGGGCACCGGCTCGGTCTCGCTCCAGAGGTCTTCGCAGACGGCGAAGCCTACGGCGACGCCCTTATGCCGCCACACGCGGCGTTCGCGCGCCGGCTCGAAGTAGCGCGCCTCGTCGAAGACGTCGTAGGTCGGTAGGAGGGTCTTGGCCTGGGAGAAGACGACGCGGCCGTCTAAGATGACCGAGATCGCGTTGGTATGCGGGCGCCCGAGCCCGGTTTCATTGCGGCCGATATGGCCCACGGCCACGGCGACGCCCGCCGGCAGGGCGCGTTGCAGGAGGCGGAAGGCGGCCTCGTCGCGCTCGGCGAAACCGGCCAGCCCGAGGAGGTCCATGGGCGGGTAGCCGGAGAGCGATAGCTCGGGGAAGACGATGAGGTCCGGCCGCTCGGCGGCCGCCCGGGCCGCGGCCTCGAGAATCGCATCGACGTTCCGGTCGAAGGCGCCGATGACGGGATCGATCTGGCAGAGGGCTAGTCTCATGTACGGCTCCACCGGCTCGCCTTGCGCGCGCCGGTCGGCCATAGTACACTGGCGCCGTGGAAAAGACAACGTTGGCCCTGCCGGCGCAGCAGCCGGCGGCCCTAGCCTTCCTCTCCGAGGCCCGCGTCGCCGGGCGCGCGGCGGCCCTGGCAGCCTTCGGCCGCCCGGGCCCCGATGGCAAGCCCGCGGGCGACGTGCCCGACGGCCCCGATTCGACATCGGCCCCCGAACCGGACGCCGAAACCGCGGGGGAACGAGCCGCTCAGGCGAGCCTCTCCTGGGATCCTCTGTCTTTCCCCTCGTCGCGCGCCCTGGTACTCGAGGCCGAGAACCGCCTGGGCGGGCGGCTCGACGAACTCGTCGCCTTCGCCGACCCGCCCGAACTGCCAGGCGCCCTGGCCGAGGCGGCGCCGCGCGACATCGAAGCCTGGGCCCTGCGCTGGGCCGCGGGCTACGCGCAGCTGGCTCGCGAGGCCTCCAAGCGCTTCAGGGAGCGCGGCTCGGGGACCTTCGTCCTTATCATCGGCGAGCGCGAAGGCCGCGGCGCCCTGGCCTCCATGGCCTACGGCGCCCTCCGGGGCCTGGCCGAGGGCCTAGCGCGCGAGGCGGCCGCGCCCGGCTCCCGCTGGCGATTCATAGCCCTGCGCGACGAATCGGGCCAGCCGGACCTCGTCGCCCGCCACGTCGTCAAGCTCCTGGACGAGACGCCGAAGGACTGCTCCAAGCCTTTCCGCTATTCAGGCCGTTCGGGGCTCTTCGGCGCGCGCTAGGAGGGGCTATCATGGGCGGTAAAGTCAGGCGCTTCGGCATCCTTACGAGCGGCGGCGACTGCCCGGGCTTGAACGCCGCCATACGCGGCGTGGCCAAGGCCGCCAGCGGCCGTTTCGGCATGGAGGTCGTGGGCATAGCCAACGGCTACCGCGGCCTCATCGAGGGCGAGGCCCGGCCCCTCTCTCAGGAGGATTTCTCGGGCATCCTAACCTTGGGCGGCACCATACTCGGCTCGTCGCGCGAGAAACCCTTCAAGCGCTGCGAGGACGGCAACTGCTCCGACGCGCAGGCCGGGCAGGACAAGCCCGAGCGCATCATGGAGAACGTCGAGCGCCTGGGCCTAGACGCCCTGGTCGTGCTCGGCGGCAACGGCACCAACACCACGGCCCACCTCCTATCCAAGCTGGGCCTGCCCGTCATAGGCCTACCGAAGACCATAGACAACGACATCTGGGGCACGGAGGTCAGCTTCGGCTTCCACTCGGCCGTCGACATCGCGGCCGAGTCGATAGACCGGCTGCACTCCACGGCCCTCTCGCACAACCGCGCCATGGTGATCGAGCTCATGGGCCACAAGGCCGGCTGGCTGGCCCTGTACGCCGGCATAGCCGGCGGAGGCGACGTCATCCTCATCCCCGAGCTCCCGTATCGCGTCGAAGAGGTGGCGGCCAGCCTGCGAAAACGCCAAGAAGAGGGCAAGCGCTTCAGCATCGTCGTCGTGGCGGAGGGGGCGCTCTCGGCCGAGGAGGCGGAGCTCCCGAAGAAGGAGCGCAAGCGCCTGCGCGAGCTCATGAACTATCCGAGCATAGGCTACCGCGTGGCGGCGGAGATCGAGGAGGCCACCGGCATGGAGGCCCGGGTGACCGTGCTGGGCTACCTGCAGCGGGGCGGGACGCCGAGCCCCTACGACCGCGTCCTGGCCACCGCCTTCGGGACGACGGCGGCCGAGCTCCTCTACCGCGGCGAGTTCGGGCGCATGGTCGCCGTGCGGGACGGCCGCATCGTCACCGTGCCCTTGGTCGAGGTCGCGGGGCGGACGAAGGTCGTGCCGGCGGACCATCCGCTCATCGGCACGGCCAGGCTGGTCGGGACCTGCTTCGGGGATTGAGCCCCGTCGCGCCCGGGGCTATCCCCGAGGCGCCGGCGTCGCCGAGGCTCCCGCGTTCCTAAAAACCGCGCCCGGATCAGGCTAGCGCTTCTTAAGCTTCTTGGCCGCTCGCCTGGCGCGCTCGCGCTCGGCCTCAGCGCTGGCCATGAGCGAGGCCTGACGACGGCTCGCCGCCGCGCGGTACCAGATGAACAGCGCGGCGCCGGCTATCATCAAGAAGGACAGGAGCTGCCCCATGGAGAAATTCCAAGGCGTGGTGAATAGATGTATCGACGCGTCGGGGTCGCCGAGCTTGATGATGTAGCCTAGGTCGGCGTCCGGCTCGCGCAGGTACTCGATAAAGAAGCGGGCCAGGCCGTAGCCCATGATATAGGCGCCGACGGCGAAGCCCTTGAAGGGGCTCCGCTTGCGCACGACGAACCATAGGATAAGCCAGAGGACGACGCCTTCGAACAGCGCCTCGTAGAGCTGAGACGGGTGGCGGGGCAGGTTGACCAGGGCTCGGTCTAGGACCAGGCCCGCCTTCTCCGCTATCTCGCGAACCCAGGGCTGCGAGGCGGGGAAATAGGGCGCGTCGGGGAAGACGATGGCCCACGGCGCGGCGCTCACCTTGCCCCAGAGCTCGCCGTTGATGAAGTTCCCCAAGCGGCCGAAGGTGTAGCCCAAGGGTACCGAGACGGCGATCATGTCCGCCCAATCGAGGAAGTCAAGCTTGCGTATCCTGGTATAGAGCCAGGTGCCGACCACGACGCCGACGAAACCGCCGTGATACGACATACCGCGGAAGCCCACGAAGCGGCCGCCGTCGCCGAAAGGCCAGAAGATCAGCCAGGGCTTCTGCCAATACACCCCGCTCGTATCGTAGACCAGGGTGCCGAAGAGCCTGGCGCCCAGGATCAGGCCCAGGATGGCGGCCAGGAAGAAGCCCGAGATGTCGTCGTCGCTGTAGCCTAGCTTGCGCTCGGCGACCTGTCGCTTGAACAAGAGGTAGGTTATGCCGAAGGCGACCAGGTACATAAGGCCGTACCAGCGCAGCGGGAAGCCCGGCAGGAAGGGGAAGACCTCGGGGCGGATCCAGGAAGGGAACTGAATGGCGAGGGGCATAAGCGCTCCGGATCGAGGCGTACTCGCGGCGCGTCACGGAGCTCGGGAGCCCAGAGTCTCGGGGCGGCGCGGCGCCCTCACTATAGCCGCGCCGGGCGCGGCGGGGCAAGCGCGCCCGCCGGGATAAGGCCCGGCGACCGCGGCTACTTGAGCGGCCGCTCCACGATACGCCCGAGCTGCACGTCGAAGGAGAAGGCCACCTGCTGCTTCTTGGCCCGTATCTCCAGGAAACGGTTATGGCTCTCGAGCACCACCCCGGGGTACACGGCGCCGCGCACGACGATCTCGGCCGGATGGTGCTCCTCGAACTTCTCGTTCAACTGGAAGAGCCGCATCGTGCGCTTCTCTAAGAGCTTCACGAGCTTGAGCTTCTCCTGCCTGACGGGAGTCGGGTCGCGGCCGTCGCGCTCGTACTCGCGCATCGTCTTGTCGGCCTTGAGGATCTGGACCTTCACGCGCTCGATCTCGCGCTCCTCGGCCTC
>CALKWG010000028.1 GCA_938004315.1 uncultured Spirochaetaceae bacterium | reverse complement strand
CGGAGGCCATCATACGCGGCGAGGTTCAGGCCATCCCCGGATACAGCATCTCCCTGCCCTACGTGTTCGCATCGCGAGGCCTGCAGATCCGCACGGTCAGCCCCATGCAATACGGCGTCAGCTTCTACGGCGACGCGATTATCGCGCGGGGCGAGCTGGCCAGGAGGCAGCCTCGCCTCGTCGAAGCCTTCGTGCGCGCCAGCCTTAAGGGCTGGGCCTACGCCCTGGCACATCCGAACGAGATAACCGTGCGGATAGCGCGCGAGCTGCCCCGCCTCGAGCCCATAGACGACGTTCTGGCCTTCAACGCCTTCCAGGCGCTCGGGGTGGCCAAGCTCATCGACTACCCCTTCGTGGCCTTGGGCCATTCGAACCTGTCCCGCTGGCAGAAGATGTACGACCAGCTCTTGGCGCTGGGCATCGTAACGACGCCCAGGTTAGCCGTGGACTTCGTCTACGACGGCGGCGCCAGGCGCGAGGCCTTCGTGCGCCGCCTAGTCGTGGTCCTGGGCCTCGGTTCCGCGGCGGCGGGGGTACTGGCGCTGGGCGCATGGCTCTGGATACGGAGCTTAAGGCGCAAGATCGGCCTGGCTACGGCCCAGATGCGGCGGCAGGAGGCCAAGTTTAAGACGCTCTATGAGAGCCTAGAGGACCTCGTGCTCCTCGAGGACGAGGGCGGGCGTATCGTCGAAGCGAACGCCCGCGCGCTGAAGCGTCTCTTCGGCCTAGAACTACAAGAGGTTCGGGGCCAGAGCCCAGGCCAGCTCGGGCTAGAGCCAGAATCAGGCGCGCCGGCAAGCGATGGTCCCCCGAACGCCGTCTCGGTTACGCCGCGTGGTCGTGCGGGATATCAGCGGCTTCGTCGAATCGCAAAAGGCCTTGCAGGAGACGATCGCCGACAAGAATATGCTCATCAAGGAAGTGCACCATCGGGTTAAGAATAACCTAGCCGTGATCACCGGCTTCCTGGACTTGGAATCGCGGAGGGCCGGCGACGGCGCCACGAAGGACATCCTGGCCAAGACCCGCGCCAGGATCATGTCCATGGCCCTGCTCCACGAGCTGGTCTACGCGGAGCGCAGCCTCTCGTCCTTGAACGCCGAGCGGTACATAGAGCGGCTCGTGCAGGGGCTCTGCGGCATCTACGACCGCCCCGGGCTTTCTTGGCGCTTAAAAGCCGAGGCGAGCCTGTCGCTCAGCCTGGACTCCCTCATGCCGGTCGGGCTTTCGATATGCGAGCTGGTTACCAACGCCATCAAACACGCGTTCCCCGGCCTCAAGGCGCCCGTCTTGGAAGTAGGCCTGGGCGCGGCCGACGGCCAGGCGCTCATATACGTAGAGGACAACGGGCCCGGCCTCGGGGCCGCCGCCGCCGAGGAGGCCGGAGCCAGCCTGGGCTTCACCGTGCTCGAGAGCTTAGCCTCGCAGCTGGACGGCAGCTTCGTCGCCCTGCCTAAGGGTCCCGGG
>CALKWG010000027.1 GCA_938004315.1 uncultured Spirochaetaceae bacterium | reverse complement strand
GATCGTATTCGGTGACTGGAGTTCAGACGTGTGCTCTTCCGATCTCGGGCCACGCAGCGTTCGTCGATGAGCCCCAGGTCGTCTTTGAGATCCTCGAGCTCGGCCTTGAGCAGGCGTAGATAGAGCTTGATCTTCGAAGCCATGGCTCCTCCCTCGAGCATTCAGTATCGTTTTATATCGGGGGCTTTGCAAGGCCGGTCGCCGCTTGAAACGCGTCGACGAAGCCCTGATCTTGGCTTAGCCGCCTCGCTCGGCCTTTCCGTCCCCCTCGGCGGCCGGGAACTCGATCGTGAGGGTCGTACCCGCGCCGAGCTCGGAGGAGAGGCGCGCCCTACCCCCATGCTGCCTAGCTATGTGCTTGATCATCGCCAAGCCTAGGCCCGTGCCCTGCCCTTTAGGCTTCGAGCTATAGAAGGGCTCGAAGGCGCGGCTTAAGGTATCCGCGGACATGCCGACGCCGTCGTCGGAAACGGCTACCGCCCAGCAGGCCCCGCCGTCTTCGAAGCTTCCGCGGACGATAGACACGCCGACCGTCCCTCCGCGGGCATCGCCCTCCCGGCGCATCGTCGTGACGGCGTCGCGGGCGTTCAGGAAGGCGTTCAGGAAGACTTGTAGGAGGCGGACCTGATCGCCTCGTATCGTCGCCGGGCCGGAGGCCGTCAGCCAGCGGTAGCGCACCTCGGGCGGCGAGCTGCGCCTGGCCATGGCCAGGGCCTCGTCTATCACCGGTCCCAGCTCCAGCGGACGCAGCTCGCCCTCGGGCGCGCGGCCGAAATCCAGCATGGAGCGCAGTTGGGCGGCCGCGGCCTTGGCGGCCTTCTCTACCCCGGCGGCGGCCGCGCGCAGGGCGGCCGGATCGGGATCGCCCTCCAGCTCGGCCGACAAGAGCGATGCCGAGCCCAGCACGCCTCCGAGGGCGTTGTTCATGTCATGGGCCATGCCGGCCGCGATCGCGCCGGCTATCTCGCGCTTCTGAGCCTGCCTCAGGGCCGCCTCGCGCTCCTCGATGGCGCGGGCCATATGGCTCGCCGCGCGCGCGATGGCGCCGAATTCGTCCTGCCAGTCCACGGGGAACTCGTAGAGCGCGCCGGCGTCGGCGCTCGCGAAAGCAGCGCCGAGCTCCTCGACGCGACGCCCTACGAGCGTCCGTCCGAAGGCCTGGGCTAGGAGGAAAAAGAGTATGCCGCTCAGGACGAGGCCGGCGGCCATGAAGGTCAAGATGGAACGAAGCGGGGCGAAATACTCGTCTTCGTAGAGGCCGGCGGCCAGGACGAGGTCCCAGGGCTCGAAATCGCGCATAAGCGTGATCTTCTTCCGCTCCCCCGGATCCCCTTGGTTGTACCACAGATAATCATAACGTAGATACGGCTCGGGGAGCTTTGGATCCCTACGGCCGGCCAGGCGGCTGATGTTTAGCCCGACGAGCTCGCCGCGCGAGTTCGTGACCGTCGCGATATCGACCATGGAGAGCGTCGGATGGAAGAGCTCATAGATGCCGCCTAAGGATGCGTCGCGGCCGCGCGAAATGGCGAAGACGTAGCCCGAATTACGGATGCGTACCGCCGCGGTCGATAGGTCGAAGCGCAGTCGCATGGCGCGCGGGCCGTTCACCAAGGCGGCTTGGGCCTTTAGATCCATAGCCTCGAAACCCTGCTTCACATGCAGGACGGCTAGGAAATCGCTTAGGTACGCGCGGCCGCCTTCCACGCGTACGGGAAAACGCTCGGGGACGCCGTAGGGAGCGGGCGAACCGGCCGGCCGATAGCGGGCAAGCTCGGCGAAGAAGGCCTCGGCCTCGTCCGGGTCCTGGGCCTCGATGGAGAACTCGACCAAGTCGCCTAAGAAGAGGCGCCGTATGAAGGAGAGGGCCCGTTGTTCGCTCATCACGCCCACGTCGACGAGGCTACGGTACTCCTTCACGATGGCGTGCGCCCCTTCGAGGGCGTCTAAGATTTGCGAAAACGCGGCGTTTTCAAACGAGTAGCGCGCGATGAACAGGGAGCCGCCCCCGATGAGCATGATGGGCAGCACCGCGCTGAAGGCGACGAGGATGCTGATCCGCGTAGAAACTGAACGGATGCCGCCTAAGAACGAGCGGCGCGCTACCGTACTTTTCGGGCCCATGCGGCTAGTATAGGCGGCAGGACGCGCCGAAGTAAAGCCGAAGGCCTGCGGCGGCCGCTCCTTGCCCCTACCGGCGCCAGGATAGTAGAGTACGCATATGGCATCGACGAGCCCGGCGCTAGCCGCCGACGACCGGACGAAGGGAGGCACCGCCTCCGACGAATACCCCCTAATAGCGGCCGAGAAATTCGAGGCCGCCCTCTCGCGCGTGTCGCGCGTGCACGAGCGCTTCAGCCGAGAGCTCGAGTCCATGGCCGAGGCCTTAGGCGCCGAGTCCGCCTTGGCCGACGACTGCGCCGAGCTCGCTTCGAGGCTGCCAGGCGGCATCGAGGATATCGGAGAGGCGGCCCGCGACATCGAGCGAGCCTTGGGCGCCGTCGGGGCCTCCGTAGAAGCCGGCCGATCGGGCCTCGAGGGCGTCGTGCAGGGCGTGCGAGACCAGATCGCCGGCCTCGAGGAACGCACGGCCGGCATGCGCGACATAGCCGAGTTCGGCGCCCGCGTCAGCGAAGGCGCGGGACGGGTGGCGGAGATCGCGGACGAGAACCGCCTCATCGCGATCAACGCCTCGGTGAGCGCCAGCAAGGCCGGCGACCGGGTCAAGGGCTTTAAGGTCATCGCCTCCGAGATATCGCGCCTGTCCGGGGCCATGGCGGCCCGCGTCCCCGAGGTCATCCGATCCTCGTCGCAGGTGGAGTCCCGCATGGATCAGATCATGGCGGGGATGGACGGGAGCATAGCCAGCACCCGTCGCGCCTTAGGCGCGATCGACGAGGCCTTCGCCCGCTTAGATACCATCGGCGGGGCGCTGCGCGAGGCCGCCGACGGCGCCGCCGCCATGCTCGCCGAAAGCGGCTCGCTGGCCGAGGGCGGGCGCGCCATAGACGCGGCGCTCGGGGCGATGCGCGAGGCGATAGCGCGTTCGCGCGACGGCGCCGCGGCGCTGAGCTCCCACATGGGCGGGCAAGGGGGCGCTATAGGGCGCCTGGCCGAGCGCATGCCCGCGCTCGTCGAGCTGGCCCGCGGCATCGCCGCGACTGCAAGTCGCGAGTCGGCTGCAAGTCGCGAGTCGGCCG
>CALKWG010000026.1 GCA_938004315.1 uncultured Spirochaetaceae bacterium | reverse complement strand
ACCACCGAGATCTACACTCTTTCCCTACACGACGCTCTTCCGATCTAAGATATTCGGCGTCGGTATGCCCATCTCGGTGAGCCTGGAGCCGTCGGTGCCGCCGCGTATGGGCTTGGAGTAGGGCTCGGCGCCCGCCTTGGTCGCCGCCGCATATAAGAGCTCGAGCACCATGGGGCTTTCGTCGAGCTTCTTCTTCATATTCAGGTACTGCTTCTTCAGCTCGACCGTGACCTTGCCGCCGGGGAACTGCGCCTCGGTCGCCTTGGCGAAGGTCTCGACGGCCGCCTTGCGGCGTTCCATGCCCTCGTCGCTGAAATCGCGGAGGAGTATCGAGAGCGAGGCTTCCTCCAGGCCGCCGCGGATTTCGTTCGGGTAGAAGTAGCCGTACCAGCCGTCCGTGGCCTCGGGGCTCTCGCTCCGGGGCAGCATGGCGACGTAGTGGGCGGCCATGCTGACGGCGTTGGCCATGACGCCGCGGGCGTAGCCGGGGTGCGAGGCCTTGCCCTTGAAGCCCACGCGTGCCTCGTAGGCGGTGAAGCATTCTGATTCGATCTCCCCGCCCTTGCCGCCGTCCAGGGTATAGCAGGCCGCGGCCTTGAGCTTCTGGATGGGGAAGAGGTCCATGCCCTTGCCGGTCTCCTCGTCGGGCGTGAAGATCGCGTAGATCGGCCCGTGCTTCACGGACGGGGCGCGCAGGAGCGCCGCGATAGCGGTCATGACGATGGCTATGCCGGCCTTGTCGTCGGCTCCCAGGAGCGTGGTGCCGTCGGTGACGACGAGCGTGTCCCCGGCGTAATCCGTAAGCTCGGGGAAGTCCGCGGGGTCGAGGGTCCAGCCCGGCGAGAGGGGCAGGGCCTTCCCGTCGTAGCCCTTGACCACGCGGGGCTTCACGTCCTTGCCCGAGACGTCGCTCGAGGTGTCGACGTGGGCCATGAAGCCCACGGCTGGCGCGTTCTCAAGCCCCGGCGAGGCGGGCACGCGGGCGATGACGTAGCAGTGCTCGTCGATGCTGACCTCGGCTATGCCGAGGCCTTTGAGCTCCTCGACGAGCAACCGAGCCAGATCCCATTGCGACGCGGTGGAGGGTATGACGCTTTCATGCCGGTCGCTCGTCGTCTCGATCTTGGCGTAGCGAACCAGGCGCTCTATGAGTTCGGCCGTGTGCGGCCGAGCCAGTATGGCGGCGTAGTCTTTCATGCGCGCCATTATCGATCGGCTTCCGAAATAAGGCAAGGGCCGCCGGGCGGCTTCCTTCGTTACGCAAGTAAGCTAAGATCGATCAGCCATGAGCCTTGAGCTAAATATAATTGCGAGCCGTCCGAGTATATTTTATAATCCAAAATATGCGGAAAGTAGGCTTCGCCATACACCGGCTCGCCTTAGGCGCCGGCCTTCTGCTCGCCGCGATCGCGGCGGCCGGCGCCCAAGCCTCAGGCCGAATCGCCGACGACGGGGGCATCTTCTCCCTCGTCGACGGCCATGCCGCCATGATGCTACTCATCGAGCCCGAGACAGGCGTGATCCTCGGCGCCAACAAATCGGCGCAGGCCTTCTACGGCTACGAGCGCCTCGTCGGCATGAGGATACAGGATGTCAACGTCCTCTCGCCCGAGGAGATCGCCGAGGAACGGCGGCGGGCCGTCAGTGACGAGCGGCACTATTTCCTCTTCCCCCATAGGCTCGCCGACGGCTCCATACGTATCGTCGAAGTCTACTCTTCTACGGTTATCGGCCCGGCGGCGGGCAAGCCCCTGCTCTTGTCTATCATCCATGACGCGAGCCTTAAAGACCTTCACCAGGCAGATATCGAAGAGTATACGGAGCGGCTTACCCGGCTCTTAATGGAGGGTTCGGACCGCCTCGCAGCCTCCCAAATCAGGCTCGTCGTCCTCGGCATCGTCGCCTTGAGCCTCGCCGCGCTCGGCTTCGTCCTTGCCTTGGCTTTGCGCGCTAAGCGTCAGGCCGAGGCCGCGATGCGTCGGACGATAGAGCTGCGTTCTCAGTTGTATAAGGAGCTGCAGCATCGGGTGAAGAACTCGATAACCCTCATGTCGTCGATGATGGGAATCGAAGCGGGCAGGGCGAGCGGCGACGAGGCGCGCGAGCGCATCGAGGCGCTCATCGGCCGCGTCGATACCTTGGCGCGGCTCTATGAGCGCATGTTCATGGACGGCGAGGCCGATAGCCTCGATTGCGCGGCGTACATACGCGCCCTTACCGAGGGCATAGAGCAGAGCTGCGGCCACGCCTGCGAAGACCTCGTTTTCTCCTACGATCTCGCGCCCCTAGAGCTCGATTCTAAGCGGGCCTCGGCGCTGGGCGTCATCGCGAACGAGCTCGTGACCAACGCGATCAAGTACGGCGACCGGGACGGAGAGATAGCCGTCGGACTTGAGCGGGACGAGGGGCGGGTGAGCCTGAGCGTCGCCAACGGCCGCGCGCTACCGGCCGGCTTCGACCCGCAGGCGTCGCGGGGCTTCGGGCTCGTCATGGCGAGCGAGCTCGCCCGTCAGCTCGGCGGGGAGCTCGGCTGTAGCTCCCAAGGCGGCCTCGTCGAATTCGTCGTACGCTTCCCCGAGGCCTAATCCGGTCCGACATTTCGATCCTCGCCTTCGGCCAGGGCCGCTGAGAGGCTGCCGTCCCTGAAGGCTTTGGCCAGCTCGGTCAGCGCCTTGAGGTGCGCGTCCGGCCCGAGCGCGGCCGGCGACACGAGCACCGCGATGACGCGGACCCGCTCGCGCAACGCGGCCAGGCCCCAGCCCTCGCCGCGGCTGCCGATGGCTAAGCGGGGCTCGGCGAGGCCTTCGGCATGCGCATGCAAGAGGAGCACGCCCGGCTCGAGCTCGATGGGCTCTCGCCGCGCGCTCGCGGAGAACTCGATGGCCAGGCTCTCGGCCGTTCGGAGCCCGCGCGGGAAGAGCTCGCGCGTCAGCTCCATGATGGCGTCTACCAGGGCGGCCTGGCTCATGTTCGGCCTGACGCGGCCGGCCGCGAAGGCCTCGCCCACCAAGCCTATCGGGGCCGGCGCCGCGGCCTCCGGCGGGATCCCCTCGGGCTCGTTCGGCGTCGGACCGATAGGCCGCGGAGACGCGGCGCCGACGCCCTCGTGCGACGCTAGGTACGCGAAGACGGCGGCCAGCTCCGGGAAGGCCTCGGTCGCCCCGAGGGCCATACGTTCGCCCAGCTGCGACCACAGGGCGTCCGCGGGCCTGGGCGAGAGCACCGTAAGGAGCGTGCGCTCGGGGCCGATGGCCCGCAGCTCGTCTATGAGCTCGCGCCAGCCGGCCATGTTCGAGGCTCCTCCCGCCGCGCCTTCCTTGCCGCCGACGGCGTATTCCTTGAAGGGGCGGCCCCAAGCGCGGATCGTCGTCTCCTTGGCTCGGGCGAAGCCCGCCGCCCGCTCCGCCGCCCTATCGTAGGCCAGCACGAGGCGCCTGCCCGACCGGCGGCCGTCCAGCCTCCTCACGACGAAGATAGGCAGCGCGGTCAGGGCGGCCAGTTCGTCGACCACGACGCGGCCCGAGGGGCCGGCGCCGCGCTTGGCCTGGTCGGGCCAGCCTATGACGACGGCCTCCGCGCCGGCCTCGAGCGCCGCGCCGGCGATGCCCTCTGCCACGCCCTGACCGAACGAGACCGAGGGCGCCACGGCTATGCCCGCCCGAGCGCCGGCGGCGACGAGGCGGACCATGGCCTCCTCGGCGGCCCGGCCGTCGGGGCCGTCGGCGGACGCGGCGACGCAGACAGCGCGGACCGGGCCCGCGCGGCCGAGGTCGCGGCAGGCGTGGAGTATGGACGCCATGTTGTCGCGGCCGCCCACGGCCGCCAGGCAGCGGATGCCGGGCGAGCCGCGGCGCCGCGCCGAACGGAGCCCGGCCGCCGCGGCGACGGCCGCGGCTAAGGCGAGGAGTATCGCGATGCCGTAGTTCGGCGCGTCCATAGCTCGATTGTAGGCGAGGCGAGCCCGCTTCGCAAGCTCGGGCCGGGGCTAGAATTCGCCGAGCGTCGCCACTTCGGGCTCCAGCTCGTAGCCGAAGGCCTCCCGCGCCGCGTCTTGGGCGCGTCGTATGAGCGCTATCATGTCGGCCGCCGTGGCTCGGCCGGCGTTGACGAATATGTTGGCGTGCTTAGGGCTCACCATGGCGTCGCCTACGCGGAGGCCGCGGAACCCCAGCTCGTCGAGTATCTTCCCCGTGGGCCGCCCGAAAGCTCTGTTATTTTTAAATAAGCTGCCGGCGGACGGGTAATCGAAATGCCCCTTGGCGCGGCGGTCGGCCTCGAGCTCGGCCATCCTGGCCTTGAGGGCGGTCGGATCGGCGGGCCGTAGGATGAAGGCCGCGCCGATCACGGCCGCCCCGGCCGAGGAGCCGCCGGGCATGAAGGGCGTGCGCTTGTACGCCCAGTCCGCACGCTCGACGAGGAGGCGGGCGAGGCGGGGCGCGTCGCCCTCGGCGTCCGAAGGCTCCCCGTCGCCGGCCTCCCTGTCAGCGGGCAGGTAGTCGACGTAGGCGAGGGCGTCGGCGAACTCGCGCTCGTAGCAGCGGGCGTTCATGTAGACGGCGCCGCCGACCGAGCCGGGAAGCCCCGCGGCGAATTCGAGGCCGCCGAGGCCGAGCTCGGCCGCCTTCATTACGAGCTCGGCGACCGGAACGCCGGCCCCGGCGTACAGGAAACGTCCGCCGTCGTCGTTCCCCGCGCCGCCCCTGGCGGAGGCCGGCGCCTCGGACGCGAAGGCCGCCGGGTCGATCTCCCGTACCCCGCCTAGGCCGGCGGTCGAGATCACGAGCCCCCGTACCCCCGCGTCGGCGACGAGCAGGTTGGCCCCGCCCCCTATCAGATAGGCGGGGAAGCCGCCGTCGCGCGCCGCCTTGAGCAGGGCCGCCAGGGCCTCCGGGCTACGGGGCATGGCGTAGGCGTCGGCCGGCCCGCCTATCCTGAAGGTGGTATGGCCAGCCATGGGCTCGTCGAAGTGTAGTTCGGCGTCTATATTGCAATTTTCAAGGATATTCCTTAGTGTAGCCATGGGCCGCATACTACCCCGCCGCCGCGGCGAGGGCAAGGAGCGGCCCGAACGCAATTGAGCGATGAAAGGAGGACCGCATGGGCTTACGGCTTTACAACACCCTCGGACGTACCCTCGAAGAGTTCGTTCCGATCAACCCCGGGAAAGTAGGTTTCTACGGCTGCGGTCCCACGGTTTACAATTTCGCCCACATTGGCAACCTGCGCGCCTATGTCTTCGACGATACCCTGGTCCGCGCCTTGGAGTACCTGGGCTACGGCGTGACCCACGTCATGAACATCACCGACGTCGGCCATCTCTCGGGCGATACCGACGACGGCGAGGATAAGATGGTCAAGACGGCCCAGGAGCGGCATAAGAGCGTCCTGGAAGTCGCGCAGTACTATACCGACGCCTTCTTCCGCGATACCGAGCGCTTGAACGTTCGCCGACCCTCGGTGGTCTGCAAGGCTACCGAGCACGTGCCCGAGATGATCGAGCTCATTAAGCGCATCGAGGCCAATGGCTACACCTACGCCGCCGGAGGCAACCTCTACTTCGACGTCTCCAAGTTCAAGGACTACGGCAAGCTGGCTATGCTGCGCCTCGACGAGCAGCAGGCCGGGGCCCGCGTCGACGTGGACGCCAATAAGCGTAGCCCCTACGACTTCGCCCTCTGGTTTACTAAGAGCAAGTTCGAGGACCAGGCGCTGCAATGGGACAGCCCCTGGGGCCGCGGCTACCCCGGCTGGCACATCGAATGCTCCGCCATGAGCATGAAATACCTCGGGGAGCAGTTCGACATCCACGCCGGCGGCATCGACCATATCCCCATCCACCACACGAATGAGATAGCCCAGAGCGAGGCGGCCACGGGCAAGCGGTGGGTGCGTTACTGGCTGCACAACGAGTTCCTGGTGTTCGGCGACGGCGGCAAGATGAGCAAGAGCAAGGGCGGTTTCCTGACCTTGCAAAGCCTGATCGACGCCGGCTTCGAGCCCCTGGACTATCGCTACTTCCTCCTCGGCGCGCACTACCGCTCCCAGCTGCAGTTCAGCCAGGACGCCCTGGCCTCCGCCAAGTCGTCGCGCCGCTCGCTCGTCGAGCGCGTATTGGCCCTGCGCGACAACGCGACGCCCGCCGGCGCCGCAGAGCCGGCCCTGCCGCCGCTTGCCGGCCTGGAGCCCGCCGCGTCCGCGCGCCTTGCGGCCTTCCGCGCCGCCTTGGAGGACGACCTGTCCACGCCGCGCGCCCTGGCCGAGCTCTGGGGCGTCCTTCGGGAGCAGGGCTTGCCCGCCTCGCACGCCTTGGCGGCGGCTTATGACATGGACCGCGCCCTGGGCCTGGGCTTGGCCGAGCTGCGCCGCAAGGAGGAGGGCGTCGATCCCGCCCTCGTCAAGGAGATCGAATCCCTCATAGCCGAGCGCCTAGCGGCCAAGAAGGCTAAGGACTTCGCCAAGGCCGACGCCATCAGGGACGGCCTTAAGTCGCGCGGGGTCATCCTCGAGGACGGACCCGCGGGCACGAGCTGGAAGCTCGGCTGATTAAGAAAGAACGAGCGCCGTAGGCCGCCCGTCGGATGGGCGGCCGCGGGCGTAACGAAGCGGAGAGAGCATTGTTTAAAGACGACGAAGGCGAGCGGGATGCCTGGTTCCGCGCCTTGTACGCCGAGACCTTCACCGTACTCTTTAGGGTCGCCCGGAGGATTTGCTACTCCGACGAGGCGGCCGAGGATCTGGTGCACGACTCGTATATCAAGGCCGTCGAACGCTGGCGCATCTTCCCGACCCTGAACGACGCCAAGTATTGGCTTATACGCGTCGTCAAGAACGGTGCGCTCAACTACGTCAAGCGTAAGGGCAGGGAGCAGAAGGTCTACCAGCGCTATTTCCGCGAGACGGAGGAGCGCAGCCCCTCTCCCGAGGACGATACGCTGAAGAGCCATGACGCGCAGGAGCTTAAGGAGGCCTTGGCCTCCTTGCCGGAAAAGTTCCGCTCGGTCTTGGTCCTGAAGGAGTACGCCGGCCTGAACTACAAGGAGATAGGCCGGGTGTTAGGCATTAGCGAGGGTAACGTGAAGGTGCGCGTATTCAGGGCCCGCGAGGCCCTGTCTGCGCTCCTGCGGGAGGGTATGGGCGATGTGTCCTGATCGTGAGCTCTTATCGGCCTTCGCCGACGGCGAAGTGCCTTCGCCCTGGGACGCCAAGATAGAGCGGCACGCGGCCGATTGCCCGCGCTGCCGCGAAGCCCTGGACGGGCTCCGCCGCCTGCGCGCGGCCTTCGACGAAGGCGCGCCGTCCGGCGCGGAGCGACGCGTCGCTGAGCGACGGGACTTCGAGGAGGCCCGCCTCGAGCTGGCTCGTAGCCGCGTCCTCGCCAGGGTGAACGAGACCCTCGCCGCCCGTAGCCCCGCGCGGCCGAGCCTTTGGTCCCGCAGGGTCTCCCTGCCCCTCCCGGCCGCCGCCGCCGCGGCGCTCGCCGCCGGGCTCCTGGCCATGGCTTGGGCTACGACCGGCGCTAGGAACGCCGAGCTTCGGATGGCCCTGAACGCCGCGCCGCAGCCGGCGGCTTCGATCGCCTCGACCGGCATGGAGGGCATACTCGAGCTTATCGCCAGGCAGGAAGCCGGGGTGAACATAACCATCAGCCTCCCCGCCGGCGCCTCCGTGAGGCCGAGCGGCGAACCCATCATGATACGCGAGGCCGATTTCAGGCCGGGGAGCGGCCAGTGAGGCGCATCGTAACGCTCCTTTTCGCCTTGGGCTGCGCGGCTTCGGCGTTCGCGCAGGCCAGGGTCCCCGATCGGCCCGCGCCGCCGCGCCCGGAAGCGGGCAGCCTTGAATCGATACCGGAGGAGCTCCGCGGCGAGGCCCTCGTGCTCGGCGTCTCCGCGACGGTGAATCGCGGGGCGGACGAGGAGCCCTGGCAGGCGAGCGAGCTCAAGTACACCTTGAACGGCATGCCGATAACCGTGAAGATGGTCGGCAGCGCCGTCATCGTCTACCTCACTATAACGACCTACCCCTCCCGCGAGGCCGACCTGGCCATGATCACCCAGGGGCAAGTCTGGTTCAGGCAGGACGACGGCAGCCTCCATTATCGAAGCACGGTCGAGACGATCAGCGTAGCCTTCGGCGAGCGGGTGCTCTTCTATCCGCTCGGCCTGCCCGATCAGGGGCCGGCTCCGCTTAGGATAGAGCTCCTCGTGCGGCGCTACGACCCGGCGCAAGGTACGAGCCCCAAACCATGAGCCGGCGCCGACCGAAGCGGCGCGCGGCTTGGGCCTGGCTCCTCATCCTGCCGCCCCTGGCCTTGGCCGCCGCCCTCTTCGTCCCCCGCGCCATGCGGGCGGCCCATAAGCCGGCCATAGCCGCCATATCGCCGACCGTAGGCGAGCCCGGGGCGCCCCTTCGGATAGCCGGATCCCGATTCGGCGATCAGCGCGGCCTGTCGACGGTCGAATTCGACGGCGTCGCGCCGACCGTCTCCTCGTATATCTCGTGGTCGGATGAGCTCATCGAGTTGCGCGTGCCGCTCTACGTCGAGGCCGCCGTCGTCCGAGTCAGGACCGAGGCGGGCCTTTCCAACCCGCGCATGTTCATGAGCCTGGCTCGGCTGCCGGTCCGTCCGGCGGGCGACCTAGCCGGCGGCGTCGGCCCGACGATAGACAGCCTGTCCGTCGACCAAGCCGCCGTCGGCGCCGCGGTCGTCATCCGCGGCCTTAATTTCGGCTCCAACCGCGACGGCTCCGCCGTGCTTTTCAGTTGGCAGTCGGCCGCTGCGTCCTTCCCCGGCCAGGACGACGGGATCTCCCGCGGGACCATCAGCCCCTCCGAGCTCGACGGAGAGTACCTCTCCTGGTCGGACAAGGAGATACGCGTCCTCGTCCCCGACGGCGCCGTCTCCGGATCGGTAGCCGTACGCACGCCCCGCGGCACGAGCTCCGCGCGATACTTCCAGGTGGTCGACGCGCCGGGAACGAAGAGCTACGCCGACCGGCGCACCTACGCCTTGAGCTCCTTCGTGACCATATCCAGGGCGCAAAGCTCGGGGCCGAACAGCCTGCATCTCTGGCTGCCCTTCCCCGAGGCCACTCCCTCGCAGCGCGACGTCCGGGCCTTGGCCCGCTCGCACGAGCCCCTTATCCCTGAGCATCGCGGCTTGTCGCTCTATAGGCTCGGCGACCTGGCGAACGACGCCCTGGTGACCGTGTCCCACGACCATTACGTGCAGGTCTACGCGGTAGAGACGGATATCAAGGCCGACCGCGTCAGGACGCCTCCCAATCCTTTGCCGCCGCTCTACGCCCTCTATACCGCCCCCGACGCCTTGGTGCCGTCCGACGCCGAGCCGATACGGACCTTCGCGACGCGCGCGGCCGGGCGGGAGCGCAACCATTACCGGGCGGCCAAGCTCGTCTACGACGCCCTCCTCGCGGCCGTGTCCTATTCGCCCTCGGCCCGGGCCGACGAGCCGGCCAAGGCGCTCGCGGCGGGAGCGGCCGATTCATGGGATCTGTCTATCCTCTACGCCGCCATGCTGCGCTCGCTCGGCGTGCCGGCCCGGCCCGTCGCCGGAGTCGTCGTGGACGACCAGCGGCGCACCTGGAACCACGCCTGGGCCGAGTTCTACCTCTACGGCCTCGGCTGGGTGCCGGTCGATCCGGTCCTGGGCTCGGGCTCCGACGTCGGCGATTTCAGGGCTCCCTTCGAGGATCGCTCGCGCTATTTCGGCAACATGGACGCCCGGCACATCGCCTTCAGCCGCGGCTTCGTGCGCCTGTCGCCCTTGAGCCCCGAAGGCAAGACCATGGGCGCGACCAGACGCTATTCGATGCAGTCCATCTTCGAGGAGGTGGCCGGAGCGCTCTCGTCGTACACCTCGTTCTGGAGCGACGTCGAGGTGACCGGCATCTATTAAGCCGGCGGCCTTCGCCCTGCTCGCCGAGCGTCGACGGCGCCCGGCGATCTTTCATCGTGCCCATCGCCATGGTATACTGAGCCGGGGCCTCGCGCCCCGCGATAAAAGGAGGACGCGATGAAATACATACAGGCGGCCGATCCCGAGCTCTTCATGGCCATGAGCCGCGAGTCGGACAGGCAGCGCGACAATTTAGAGCTGATAGCCAGCGAGAACTACACCTCGAAGGCCGTCATGGAGGCGGTAGGCTCCGTCCTGACCAACAAGTACGCCGAAGGCTACCCTGGCAAGCGCTACTACGGCGGCTGCGAGTTCGTAGACGTGGCCGAGAATCTGGCCCGCGACCGCGCCAAGGAGCTCTTCGGCGCCGAGTACGCCAACGTCCAGCCCCATTCGGGCTCCCAGGCTAACATGGGCGTCTACTTCGCCGCGCTGAAGCCGGGCGACACCCTCCTGGGCATGAATCTGGCCCACGGCGGCCACCTGACCCACGGCGCGCCCGTCTCATTCTCAGGCAAGATGTATAACGTGGTCAGCTACGGCGTGAATCGCGAGACCGAGACCATAGACTACGACGAGCTGGCCGCTCTGGCGAGGCAGCACAAGCCCAAGATGATCGTGGCCGGCGCCAGCGCCTACCCGCGCGTCATCGATTTCGAGCGCTTCCGCGCCATAGCCGACGAAGTCGGCGCGCTTTTCATGGTCGACATGGCCCACATCGCCGGCCTCGTGGCCGCCGGGGTCCACCCGAGCCCCATCCAGATTGCCGATTTCACCACGACCACCACGCATAAGACCCTCCGCGGACCTCGCGGCGGCGCTATCTTCATCGGCAAGGACAAAGAAAACAGCATCGGCGCCATGACCCCCAAGGGCGATCGGCTGAAGATGTGGTCCGAGCTGATAGACGGCACCATCTTCCCCGGCATTCAGGGCGGTCCCCTTTGCCACGTAGTGGCCGGCAAGGCCGTAGCCTTCAAGGAGGCCTTGAGCCCGGCGTATAAGGACTATATGCGCCAGACCGTGGCCAACGCCAAGGTCCTGGCCAAGGCCCTGGCCGACGGGGGCGCCCGCATCGTCTCGGGCGGCACCGACAACCACCTCATGCTCGTCGACGTCACGCCCTTAGGCATCACCGGCAAGGAGGCCGAGAAGTGGCTGGACGAGGCCTCCATCACCGTCAATAAGAACGGCATACCCTTCGACCAGAAGAGCCCCTTCATCACCTCCGGCATCCGCGTCGGCACGCCCGCCGTGACCACCCGCGGCATGAAGGAGGCTGAGATGAAGGAGATCGCCGGCTTCGTCATGGAGGTCCTGAAGTCCAAGGGCGACGAGGCGACGGTCGCGCGCGTCCGCGCCGGCGTCCGAGCCCTGACCGCCCGCTTCGGGTTGCCCGCCGACGCCTGAGCCTATTAGGGCGAGCCCCGGCCCGCGTTTCATTGACAACGGCCGGGGCGGCCCCTATACTCAAGGCACAAGCCTCCTAGGGAGACCAACAGCGGATGGACAGCCCTCTCCAGCTAGCGTTCGTAAACTTTAAAAAAGACTCATACATCATCGTCGAAGGCAAGGCGAACGCCGACCGCTTCTACATCATCAAGGCGGGCAAGGTTCGCATCTCCAAGGCCGTCGAGGTGGTGGAGGAGGAGGGCGGCAACGTCTACGGCCCCGGCGACTTCTTCGGGGTTATCTCGACGATGTCCAGCCACAGCCACATCGAGACCGCCCAGGCCATCACCGACGTCACCCTGATCAGCGTCCGTAAGGATCAGTACGGCCTGCTCATAGAGAAGAACACCCCGGTGGCCATGAAGATCATCCAGGGCTTCTCCCGCCGTATGCGCTTCTTGGACGAGGCGCTCACCCGCCTGACCTTGAAGAACACCGCCGAGGCAGACCCCTCGCACCTATTCCGCGTGGCCGAGTACTACGCCAAGCAGAGCCAATACAACCAGGCCTTCTACTCGTACTACCAGTACATGAAATACTGCCCGCTTGGCCAGTACGCGGCGGTAGCCAAGGAGCGCATGGGCAAGATCAAGCAGTTCTCCAAGGCCGTGTACCTGGACGGCTCGACCGAGGAGTTCAACCGCTTCTACCCCAAGGACACCATGGTGTTCTGCGAAGGCATGCCCGGCTCGGAGCTCTATATCATCCAGAAGGGCTCGGTGAAGATCACCAAGATCGTGGATAACACCGAGGTGCTCCTGGCCGTGCTGAAGGCCGGCGACATCTTCGGCGAGATGGCCCTCTTAGAGAACAAGCCGCGCTCGGCCAGCGCCATCGCCTACGAAGACGCCTACCTCCTGGCGGTGAACAAGGCTAACTTCGAGCGCATGGTGCAGGCCCAGCCGCAGATCGTGACGCGCCTCACCCAACTCCTGGCCGAGCGCCTATGGTTCATCTATAAGCAGCTGGCTAACACCCTGATATCCGACCCCATAGGCCGCATGTACGACGCCCTGCATATCCAGCTCGAGAAGAACCGCGTGACCATACGTCAGGGCGCCAGCTACCTCTTCGATTTCGGGCCTAAGGAGCTGGTCAACATGGTCGGCCTGCCGATAGGCGAGGGCAACCTGGTCGTCCAGCAGCTCCTTTCGAACAAGCTGTTCCGCGTCGTGGACAACAAGATCAACGCCTTGGATATGGGTGAGATCGTCAAGCAGGCGGAGTACTACCGCAAGATGCAGAAGATCGAGCGCGCCCGTAAAGAGGCCCAGGCCGCGCGCTAGGCGCGGCCTCCCATGACCGTTACTACGAAGTCCCAAGCCCTCTTCTCGGAGCTCGTCTCGCGCGGCCTTGAGCCGGAGGCCATCGCCTTCGCCTCGGCAGAGCGCTACGCGGCCCGGCGAGCCGCGTCGAAGGCGGCGCCCGAGCTTGGGTTGCCGTCGCCCGACGAGCTCTTCGCCGGCCGCCCGGGGGCCGTCGTCGTCGCCTTGCCCTACGATCCCCGTCCCGCGGATCCGCCGCCCGACATCGCCCTGCCCCTGGCCGTCGGGGCCTTCGCCGCCTCGCATCGCTACGCGACCCTGGCGCGCATCCTCAAGGCGGCCGCCTTGGCCTTCGCTTCGGGGCGCGGCTACGCGAGGCGGGATTTCCGCGTCGCGGTCAATTCGTCGTTGCATGAGAAGGCGCTCGCGGCCGCGTCGGGCCTGGCATTCTTAGGGCGCTCGAGCCTCGCGCTGACGAAGGCTTACGGCCCGGCCTGCGTCCTGGGCGTCCTGCTCCTGCCCTTCGATCCCTTCGACGCGCCGGCGTCGGGCGAGGCGTCCTACGACGAGCTCGTTCGACGCCTGCGGCCGGGCGCCCTGTGCGGATCATGCCGAGCCTGCGCCCAGGCTTGCCCGACCGGGGCGATATGCCTAGCCGAGGGCGAAGCGGCCCAGGCGCTTGACCTAGACCGGTGCATCCAATATTGGGCTAGCCGCGGCGACGAAGGGCCGGACGCTCTGCGGCCGCCCGAATCGGTTCTAAAAGCCTGGGGATCGCGGCTATACGGCTGCGACGAGTGCGTCCGTGCCTGCCCGTACTCGGCCGGGGCGTATCGCGCCCGCGGCCAGGGGATCGGGGCCGTCTCTCCGGCGGCCCGCGCCGAAAGCCTGGCCGAGGACGGCGAACGCACGCCCGGGCCCTACGTCGACGGGCTATGGTTACGCGGCGCGAGCGATGACGATATCAAGGCCAATTTTAAAGGCAGCGCCCTCGGCTTCGCCTGGCTCGGCCCCGCGGCCATCCTCAGAAATGCGCGGCGCGCCGCCGCGCTCCCGTACGCCGCAGCCCGAGGCGTAAAAGAATCCCCGGGCATTTGACGCGAAGCCTCCCGGCGATTACAGTATGGGCGAGGAGTGCAAAGCCATGGAAGACAGCGCCTTCAACCAATACTTGACCTTTACCCTGAACGAAGAGCACTACGCCGTGCCCGTCTCAAAGGTACGCGAGGTCCTCGAGTATACGCGGATCACCAAGCTCCCCAGGACCGCCAGCTTCATGAAGGGCATCATCAATCTCCGCGGCTCGGGCGTACCGGTCATCGACCTACGCTTGAAATTCGGCATGGACGAGACTCCCGTAGCCAAGGATACCGCCATCATCGTCCTGGACGTCGAAGGGACCGAGGGCTCGGTCATCGTCGGAGCCTTGGCCGACGCCGTGCACGAGGTCGTCGAGATAGCCGCCGACAAGGTCGAGCCGGCCCCGCGCTTCGGCACCAAGCTGGCCGCCGAGTTCATCAAGGGCGTCGGGAAGCGCGACGACGCGTTCATCATCATCCTGGACATCGACCGCATCTTCAACAGCGACGAAGTCGCCATGCTCAGATCGCAGGAGGGCAAGGAAGCCCAAGCGGCGGTTTAAGCAAGCGCGATGGCTTCCCTCCTCAAGTCTCCGCTCTTCAGGCGTCAATTTTTCGCCCTCGTAGCCCTCGTCGCGCTCCTCCTCGGGGCTTTGGCGGGGGCCATGCTCGTTCGGACCCGCTCGGCGATCATGGAGCGCGACGCGTTCATAGCGGCGAGCTACCGCGACGCGGTAGCGGGTTCGCTTGACCATTGGTTGGACGACCGGATCGCCGACGTGAGGCGTACGGGCGATGAGATCGAGCTGGTGTCGTCGATGGCCGGCTCCCTTACGGGCCTGTGGCGCCGTTTTAGGGCGCTAAGCGAGCCGGGCGAGCCTTTCATCGACTTCCTGCTCGCCGACGAGAAGGGCGACATCGTATCGGGCCGGGCCGAGACCATCACCCGCGTCGTCAACGTCGCCGACCGCGACTACGTACGCGCCGCCCTCGAGGGGCGGCCTTTCGTGAGCTCGCTCTTCCAGGGGCGCTTGACCGGCAGCTTCATCTTCGCCGTTAGCCGCCCCGTCGAGGTCGGCGGGAGGCGTTGGGCCTTGGCCGGCATCGTCTCCCTGGAGCAGCTAGCCGCGATAGTCGAGAGCTTGAATCTGCAAGGGCTCGGCAGCGCCTATCTCATCAACGCGGAGTATGAGCTCGTGGCGGCGCCGGGCTTCAGCCGCGAGGCGCCGGGAGGGGAGAGCCCCGCGCCGAATCCCGCCTCCGGCCTGGCCGGGGCCTTGGATAGCGCGGATCGAGGCGTCGGCTCCTACCGCAATCTGAACGGCGACTTGGTGACCGGCGCGTGGGCCAGGATAGAGCGCCTGGGCCTCTGGCTGGTGATAGAGTTCGACCGCGAGCTGGCGCTGCGCCCCGTCGCCGACCTCCTGGCCTTCCTACGCTGGGTCGCCGTCGTCGCCTTCGTCGCTCTGTTCTTCTTAGCCTACGTCTTGGCGGCCCGCTTGATCGAGCCTATCGAGCGCCTCCTAGCCGCGGTCAAGCAGGTTCGCGACGCCGAGTATCGGGGCTCGATCGCCATGAAGACCGGTACCGAGCTCGACGAGCTGGTCCATAGCATCAACGACATGGCGCGGGCCGTTAACGATCGCGAGGAGCGCCTACGGGAGAGCGCGGCGACCGATAGCCTTACGGGTTTGTATAACCACGGCAAGATCGTCGAATACCTGGAGCTGGAGCTCAAGCGGACCAGGCGCGACGGCCTGCCGGTCTGCTTCGTCATGGCCGATATCGACCACTTCAAGTCGGTGAACGACCGTTACGGCCATCAGGCCGGCGACGACGCCCTGCGCGGCGTCGCGGAACTCATGCGCTCGCTCGTACGGGACGCCGACCTCCTGGGGCGCTACGGCGGCGAGGAATTCGCCGTGATCATAGGCGCGCGAGACGGGGAGGAGGCGGCGGGCTTCTGCGAGCGCGTACGGGCGGCGGTAGAGGGTAAGGAATTCCTCTGCGCCGGGACCGCGCTCCGGCTCACGATCTCGCTGGGCTACGCTCTAGCGGAGCCAGGCGAGCGCGGCGGGCAGGAGCTCGTGGCCCGAGCCGACCGCGCCCTCTATGCGGCCAAGGCCGCCGGGCGGAACGCCGTCCGGGGAAGCGAAGAATGAAGATAGACGACTACGTCTTAAAGACCGTACCCTTCAGGTTCAGGGGCGCCGACATGCGCCTGGACCTCTCCCACGCCCTGTTCAGCTCGAACGACGTGGACGCCGGCTCCAAACTGCTCTTAAAGGCCGTGGCCCAGAACGCCGATCCCGCATCGGTCGGGAGCGTCCTCGATATAGGCTCCGGCGTAGGCGTCTTAGGCATAGCCTGCGGCTTAGGCTATCCCGGCGCGCGGGTGAGCTTCCGCGACCGCGACGCCCTGGCCTGCGCCTTTACCGAGCGCAACGCCAGGCGCAATAAGCTCGCGCCCGAGGCGGTCGAGCACGCGCTATTCCTCGAAGGGCTCGAGGGCCGCGAGTTCGATCTCGTACTCAGTAACGTACCGGCGAAGGCCGGCCCCCCCGTGCTGGATCGCTTCTTCCGGGCCTTGCCCCGCTACGTCTCGGCTCGGGGCGTAGGGGCGGTCGTGGTGGTTAATACCATAGCCGAAGCCGCACGCGCCTCGCTTTGTGCCGCTTTGGCTCCCGCCGAGCCTAGGCTCGCGGAGCTCGGCAAGGGCCATAGCGTTTTTCTCTTCGGACGCGCCGAAGGGAGCGCCGGATCCGATGCCGACGGCGCGGCTGTCATGGACTTCCGGCGCGGCGAGGCCGTCGCGCAGCGGGGGCCGGGCACGCATCGGCGCTCGGGCTACCGTTTCCAAGGCTACTGGGGCCTCCCGGAGTTCGATACGCCGTCCTTCGCCACCGAGCTGGCGATGGAGCTTTGCGAGGCCGGTTCGAGCGGGCTCCTGGTCAGGAAGTCCCTAGTAGTCAATCCCGGCGTCGGGCGCCTGCCATGTTTCATAGCCAGGCGCCTAGGCTCGGCCGTCGAGCTCTGCGGGCGCGATCGCCTGGCCCTGCTGGCGAGCGAGGCGAACCTGACGCTGAACCGCGACGGCGGAGAAACATCGGCGTCCCGGGCGGCCGCCTCGACGGCCTGGTCCGCGGGGATAGAAGGCCCCGCCTACGACCTCATGGCCGAGTACGCCGACGTGACACCGCGGGTCGACGGCTTCGGCCGCTCCTGGTCCGAGGCGGCGCGGCTCTTAAAGGCCGGCGGCTCCTACGTCGCGGCCATGACGAGCGCCGACTTCGACCGCTTCGAACGGCAGAAGCCGAAGGGCTTTATGAAGCTCCGCGAGAAGAAGAAAAAAGGCTGGGCCTGCGGACTTTGGCGCTTCGAAGCCTGAGCTTAAGCCCGGATCTTCATCTCCTCAGATCCGCGCCATACCGAGCGCCGTCAGGTAACGCGGGCGCCGGCCCCAGCGTCATATCGATATTTAAAAAATGATTTTGAATAATGAAATTATTACCGCTTTTCTCTTGCCTAGAATGTGTTTCGGGTATACAACAATAGTCGCGCGGCGCGTCGGAGCCGTCGCGCGCTAAAAAGGAGTATCCCCATGAACCTCGATAGCATCAAGCACGCGCGCCTGCGTGCCTGGATCGACGAGATCGTCGAGATGTGCATGCCGGACGACGTGTACGTCTGCGACGGCGGCCAAGAGGAGGCCGACCGCCTGGCCGAGCGGCTCCTCAGGGCCGGTACCTTCAAACGCCTCGAGAAGCGCCCGGGTTCCTATTACGTGGTGAGCGATCCGGGCGACGTGGCCCGCGTCGAGAACAATACCTTCATTTGCTCCCGTTTCCGCGAGGAGGCCGGCCCGACCAACAACTGGGCGGACCCCCAGGAGATGAAGGGGGAGCTCCGCCAGCGTTTCTTCGGCTCCATGCGCGGCCGCACCATGTACGTGATACCCTTTAGCATGGGCCCCGTCGGCGGCCCCCTCTCGCATATCGGCGTCGAACTCACCGACTCCATCTACGTCGTCCTCAATATGCGTATCATGACCCGCATGGGCAAGCCTACGCTCGAGGCGCTCGGCCGCGACGGCCCCTTCGTGCGCTGCCTGCACTCGGTAGGCTACCCCCTGACCGCCGGCCGCCGCGAGAAGGTCTGGCCTTGCGACCCCAATAACAAGTACATCGTGCACTTCCCGGAGGAGCGGGCCATCTGGTCCTACGGTTCGGGCTACGGCGGGAACGCCCTGTTAGGGAAGAAGTGCTTCGCCTTGCGCATCGCCAGCGCCATGGCCCGCGACCAGGGCTGGCTGGCCGAGCACATGCTCATCCTGGGCATCACGAATCCCGAGGGCCAGAAGAAGTACGTCGCGGCGGCCTTCCCCTCGGCCTGCGGCAAGACCAACCTGGCCATGATGGTGCCGGCCCTGCCCGGTTGGAAGGTCGAGACCGTCGGCGACGACATTGCCTGGATGCGCTGGGGCGACGACGGGCGGCTCTACGCGATCAACCCCGAGTACGGCTTCTTCGGCGTCGCACCCGGCACCAGCGCCAAGAGCAACCCCAACGCCATGAAGAGCGTCGAGCGCAATACCATCTTCACGAACGTGGCGCGCACCAAGGACGGCGACGTCTGGTGGGAGGGCATAGGGACCGAGCCGCCCGAGGGGCTCATAGACTGGCACGGCGAACCGTATAACCCCTCGACCGGCAAGCCGGCCGCCCATCCCAACGGCCGCTTCACCGCGCCCGCCTCGCAGTGCCCGGTCATCGACCCGGCTTGGGAGGATCCCAAGGGCGTGCCGATCAGCGCCGTGCTCTTCGGCGGCCGCCGCGCCGGCACCGTGCCCCTGGTGCACGAGGCCTTCGACTGGGAGCACGGCGTCTTCATGGGCTCTATCGTCTCCAGCGAGACCACGGCCGCCGCCGCCGGCGCGGTCGGCCAGCTTAGGCGCGACCCCTTCGCCATGCTGCCCTTCTGCGGCTACAACATGGGCGACTACTTCCACCATTGGCTGCGCATGGGCGAGCGCACCGGGGTGAAGCATCCGAAATTCTTCTACGTGAACTGGTTCAGGAAGGGCCCGGACGGCAAATTCCTGTGGCCCGGCTTCGGCGATAACGCCAGGGTGCTCAAATGGATCTTCGAGCGCTGCGACGGCGAAGGCGCAGCCCGGGAGACGGCCATAGGCTACGTGCCGGAGGCGGGCGCGCTGGACCTAGCCGGCCTGGAGCTGAGCCGGGAGGCTTTGGACGAGCTTTTAGCCGTGCGCGAGGACGAGTGGCTCGCCGACGTGCCGGCCATACGCATCTTCTACGGCAGCTTCGAGGACGGCTTCCCGCCTCAGCTCATGGCCAGGCTGGACTGGATCGAGCGCCGACTGCGGAGCGGCGCAAGGGCATAAGCCACGGCTTAGCCGGCCCTAACCGGTCGCGGCGACGCGCTCGGCGAAGGGGCTGGCCCGCTCGAGCACGGCGCGCACGATAGAGCCCTCCGCGCCGACGAGCCCGGGATCCTCCGCCAAGAGGGCCCGGGCGTCCTCCCTGGCCGCCTCGAGGAGCTCGGCGTCGCGCACCGGGTCGGCGAAGGCCAGACGCAGGGCGCCGGCCTGGTCGGTGCCCGTTATCTCGCCGGGCCCGCGCATCTTCAGGTCCTCCTCGGCGATGACGAAGCCGTCCGAGCTCTCCTTCATCGCCATGACGCGGCGCTTGCCGTCCTCGCCCAGGTTCTCCGACCAGACTAAGAAGCAGTACGACTGTATGCTCGAGCGGCCGACGCGGCCGCGCAGCTGGTGCAGGGCGGCCAGCCCGAAGCGCTCGGCGTGCTCGATGACCATGCAGCTGGCCTCCGGCACGTCGACGCCGACCTCGACGACGCTCGTGGCGACCAGGAAGGATAGCTCGCCCGAGGCGAAGGCGCGCATGGTAGCCCGCTTCTCCGCCTCCGGCAGGCGCGCGTGGATGAGCCCGCCCTTATACTCGGGGTAGACCTCGCGGCTCAGGGCCTCGTACATGGCGACCGCGTCCTTCAGGTCCAGGCGGTCCGAGCGCTCCACCAGCGGGTAGACGAAGTAGGCCCGTCGGCCGGCCGCCAGCTCGCGGCGTACGAACTCGTAAACCTTAGCCTCGTTCCCCTCCTTGGCTAGGTGGGTGACGACGGGCTTGCGGCCGGCGGGCATGGTCTTGATGACCGAGACCGAGAGGTCGCCGTAGACCGTCAAGGCCAGGGTCCGCGGTATGGGCGTGGCGCTCATCATGAGCACGTCGGGCCGGCGGCCCTTGGCGCCCATGGCCAGTCGCTGCAGCACGCCGAAGCGGTGCTGCTCGTCTACGATGACGAAGCGCAGGTCCTTGAAGCTTACGCCGTCGGAGAACAGGGCGTGGGTGCCTATCACTATGTCGACCTCTCCGGCGGCCAGGGCGGCCAGGAGAGGGCGGCGCGCCGAGTCCGCCACGTTGCCCGATAGGAAGGCCAGGCGCACGCCCAGGGGCTCGAGGAGCCTGGCGGCGTTGTCGGCGTGCTGGCGCGCCAGGAGCTCGGTGGGCGCCATGAAGGCCGCCTGGCCGCCCGAGGCGACCGCATACAGCGCCGCCATGAAGGCCACCAGGGTCTTGCCCGAGCCGACGTCGCCCTGCAGGAGCCGGGCCATGGGCCAGGGGCCGGCCAAGTCGGCGGCGACCTCCGCCAAGGCGGCGTCCTGGTCGGCGGTCAGCTCGAAGGGCAGGCGCTCGCGCAGGGCCGTCACCAGGCGGCCGTCCAAGGCGGACCGTTCCAACGGGCTCGAGCGCCTGGCCAGGGCGCGCCGGCCTATCATCAGCTGCAGGTAGAAGAGCTCCTCGTAGGCCAGGGCCCGGCGCGCGGCGGCTATCTCGTCGGTCGAGCGCGGCTCGTGCAGCATGCGCAGGGCGTCCGCCTTGCGGCTTAGGCCGCGGCGCTCGCGGATCGAGGGCGGCACTTCGTCGTCGACCGAGCCCCAGCGGGCCAAGGCGCGGGCGACGAGCTTCCGCATCGTCCCCTGCGAAAGGCCCGCGGTGAGCGGGTAGACAGGGAGGACGCCCGCCGGCGAGAACCCCTCCTCGTCGGTCCGCTCAGCCTCGAAGGAGCTCGATTGCAGCTCGCCGTAGCGGTATTCGAAGCGGCCGTAGAGCCGTATGGCGGCGCCGACGGGCAGGCTGCGCTCCAGGAAGGCGCGGTTGAAGCATACCAAGGCCGCGCGGCTCCCCTCGTCGTCCTCGACCCAGATCTTCAAGGTCCGCATGCGGCCGAAGCCGAACCAGTCGTGCGCCATGACGGTCGCCCGGCAGTTGACCGGCCCCTGGGCGAAGGAGGAGAGCCCGCGACGGGCGGCCCGGTCCTCGTAGTCGCGCGGCGCAAGGAGGAGGAGCTCGGCCGCGCCGTAGAGCCCGAGCTTGGCGAGCCTAGCCAGTACGGCGGGACCGGCCCCCTTGAGCTCGCCCAGGCCCTGGTCGAGCTCGCGTACGAACAAGGTCCGCCCCCTAGCGCCAGGCCGCCGCGGCGCGGAGCCAGGCGTAGAAATCGAGGCCCGCTACCGGATCGTCGGGCCTAAAATGGCGGCCGTCCGGCAGGCTCATGACGTTCTCCTCGACGACGCCGAGGGCCGCGTCGAAGTAGGCCGAGCCGTAGGGCAGGTCGGCCACGGGGCCGGCGCCCCGGGCGGCGTAGCGCAGGCTGTAGCGCGTGAGCATCTCTAGCCGTCCGCGCGCCATTAGGTTCCAGAGGAAGAAGGCGGCGTCCTTACGGCTCATCGGCGGGCCGGCGGCTACGGCCGGGGCGAGGTACCAGCCTAGGGCCTTCAGGCGGTTGAAGAGCAGGTTCGGCTCACAGGTGGTCCCGCCGGTGATCGTATCCAAGGCCGAGGTCTCGTTCTGCGCCAACA
>CALKWG010000025.1 GCA_938004315.1 uncultured Spirochaetaceae bacterium | reverse complement strand
CCACCGAGATCTACACTCTTTCCCTACACGACGCTCTTCCGATCTATGACCAGGCGCACGCCCTCGCCCTGGTCGAAGCGACCGCCGTCCTGCCTTCTGCGCACGGTTAGGATGGTCGGGATGCCGGCCTTCTCCGGGAACTCCCTAATCCTGAAGCGCTCCTGCGGGTCTAAGAAGTCGGCTCGGAGCTCGGCCAGGTCCACGAGGCCGCGGTAGCGGTCGAGCGCGGCGAGGTTGCGTTCTATGGTGGGGCCGGTGAGGCTCAGGCAGAGCTTAGGCATGGGCTTCCTCCCTACCCTCGGTTAAAAATCGGCCCGATAGAGGTACAGCTCCCTCGCGCGGCCGTCTTGCCCGAAGAGGACGCGCAGGCGCACGGGCCAGCCCCTGAAGGGCAGGGCCCATTCCAGCTCTGCGTCGTCGGTCGGCTCGGGCAGGCCCAAGCTGGCCTGCATGCGCTCGAGCTCCGCGCCGGGGACGAAGCCCCAGACCGGCTCCCGGTAGGAGGGACGTATGAGCAGCTGCCACACGCGGCCGCCGAAGATGAAGGCGGCGAAGTCGGCGTAGTCGAAGGCCACGTCGTCCTGCCAGGCCTCGGCCCCGCGCACGGCGTAGACCGCGTCCGGGGCGCCGTAGCGGGCGAAGAGCTCGGCCGGGCTCGCGCCCAGGAGCTCGGCGGGATCGGCGGGCAGCGCACGGGGCGCGGTCGGCCGCGCCTCGGCCGAGGCGAGGGCCGAGGCCGAACGGGCGGCTTGGGCGCCCGCCGCCGCGGCCGCTAGGCAGAGACAAAAGGTTAAGAACGAGTTGGGCGGACGGCGCATCATCGGCTATACTGTATCGGAGGCCGCCCCGGGCATCAAGGCCGCGGGCGGCGAACATAGATAACGATAGGGGGATGCGAGGTGGCATCTACATCGGCCTTGAACGAGGCCCAAAAGGCGATGATCGCCGAACGCCTGCGCTCGGCGATCGAGCGGGTTCATGATTCAAGCGGGCTCGACGCCCTTCAAGAATGCCGAAGCCTCTTCAGGCGCGGCGTGCCGCTGCACTTAAGGGCCTACGTCGCCGCGGCCCTGCTCCTCGAGGGGGGCGAGGGCGGCGGCCGCCGCGGGCGCGACGGGCGCGGCCCGCGCGAGCGGGGCTCGAACGGGCGAGGCTCCGACGAGCGCGGCAAGCGCGAGCCGGCTCCGGGCGGCCGCGCCCAGGCGCGGGCCGAGAAGCCCCGCGGCTCGGCCGCGCCCGCCCGGTCCGCCGCTGCCCCGGAGGCCGCGGTCGGCAAGGCTAGGGCCGACCGTCCGGCGCCCGAAAGCGAGGGCCGCGAGCCGCCTAAGCGCCGCGAGCGGCGCTACGAGGGCGAGGGCGTCACGCTCTTCGTGAGCGCCGGCCGGCGGCAGCGCTTCTATGCCCGCGTCGCGCTCGACCTGCTCTTCGAGACGCCCGGCGTGTCCGAGGAGTCCGTCGGCGACGTGCGGACGATGGATAATTATAGCTTTATTACCGTCGACCCCGCGATCGAGGAGCTGGTTATCGCGGCGCTCGACGGCCGGGATTTCCGCGGCCGGGCCCTGGGCGTCAACCGCGCCAGGAAGAAGGGCGATCGCCAGGATGGCGAGCGCCAAGATGGCGAGCGCCGGGATGGCGAAGAAGGGCCGGGCGCTTACGAAGGGAGCGCGAACGACGAGGCGTCGTCGTTCGACGAATCGGCCGATCCCGATCCGTCCGAAGACGACGGGCTATAGGAGCCGGCGCAGGAGCTCGACGCCTATCCACGCGTTGACCAGGATGGCTGCGGCGAAGGCGCCCCCGCTCAAGGCCGTGGTCGCGGCGGCCAGGCGCCCCCAGGACCCCGGCTCCTCGCCGCGGAAGGCCGCCAGGTCGCGCCGCGAGCGGCAGTAGCGCGCGCGACGCCAGTAGGCCCGGTAAACCAGGAAACCGACGAGCCCGGGCGGCAGGAGGGGCAGGGCCGGCGCGGTCGCCGCCACCAAGGTCAGCGCCGATACCAGGGCCGGCTCGCCCCGGCCGAGGGACGCGCCGGCGATGGCGGCGCAGATGACCAGGCCCGCGGCCAGCGATATCTTGGTGATGGGGTTCCAGTATTCGTTGGGGTGGCGCCCGTCGCGTATCGCCCGGGCGGCGGCGTCGGGCTCCGAGCCGTCGTGCAGGATCACCAGGGAGCCAGGCGCGCCGGCGTCCAGCCTGGGTATGAGGCCGTCGGGAACGAAGCGCCCGGCCGCGAAGACCCGTATGCCGGGCCGCACCGAGCGGACGGCCGCCCAGGACCTGCGCTCGGCCGCGCCGTCGGCGGCGCCCCGGCCCCTGCCGAGCGTGACGATCGAGGCCCCCGCCATGGAGAGCTTGGCGCTGCAGCCGGGGCCCCTGACCCAAAGTTCGTCGTCGCCGGCCAGCGCCTCGACCTCGCCCTCGAGGATCATGGCCGCGGGCGACGCCAGGCCCGGCCGCAGGCGCGGCAGCGCGGCCGCCGCGGCGACCGCGTCCCTGAAGGCGCGCCACGACGAGCGCGCTATGAAGGCGCCGAAGACGGGGAGCAGGGCGTAGAAGAGCGCGGCGCTCAGGAAGGCCGCGTAAGCCGCGCTCAGCACGCGGGCCTTACGCTTGCCACGGACCGCCCGCGGCCGCTAGTATGGTTACGCATGGTACGGAGAATCAGTGTAGGGCCCAGAGGCCAAAACGTCTACCTCGTCGAGTCGCCCGGCAGCCCCCTGGTCATCGTGGACCCCGGCGCCGAGGCGGAGCGCATCCTGGCCGAGGCCTTAGCGGCCTTGGACCGGGTCGGCCTGCGGCGGGCGTATATCGCCTGCACCCACGGCCACCTAGACCACGTGGGCGCCCTGGGGGCCTTGGCCGAGGGGCTCCGAGCCGCCGGCGTCGAGCTCGCCGTCTACGCGCCCGAGGGCGACCGCGCCTACTTCGGCGCCGAGGCCGAGGCCACCAACCGCCGCGTCTTCCAGGGCATCCATGCCATGGGCTATTTCCATAAGTTCTGGGCTCCCGTGCCGGAGCCCGATCTCTACTTCGGCGACGGCTTCGAGCTTCCGGGGACGGGCATCGCGGCTATTCATACGCCCGGCCATACCCGCGGCTCGAGCTGCTTCCTGGCCGAGGCCGGCTCGGCGCTCATCTCGGGCGACACGCTCTTCGAGGGCGGCCGCGGCCGTACCGACAACTTCGACTCGGACGAGGCCGATATCGTGGCCTCGATACGCGAACGGCTCTGCTCGCTGCCGGAGGCCACGCGGGTATGGCCCGGCCACGGCGAGCCCACCACGATCGGCCGCGAGCGGCCGTATTATCGCTAAGCGCCCGACCGGGCGCGGGAGATCATCATGAGACTCAAGACTTTCGTCGCCGCGGCCACCTTGGCTGTCGCTTCGCTTTCTTCAGCCTGCGCCATGGGCGGCTCGCAGGGCGGCGCCATGGAGCGCAGCGGCCTGGCCATCGGCACCGTCTGCTCCATACGCATCCTAGACGGCGGTAGCCAACGGGCCCTGGACGAAGCCTTCGCCAGGCTCGTAGCCATAGAGGACGTCATGAGCGCCAATAAGGACGGCACCGTCGTGGACGCGCTCAATAAAGCGGCCGGCGGCGCGCCTATCCAGGTCCCGGCCGACCTCATGGCCGTGCTGCAGCGCTCCCTGCTCTACGCCGAGCTGTCGGGTGGGGCCTTCGACCCGACCATCGGCCCCCTGGTGAAGCTCTGGGACATAGGCGGCGACGACGAGCGCGTCCCCGCGCCGGCCGAGATAGGCGCGGCCCTGCGCCTCATCGACCATCGCGGCCTTACGCTCGATACCCGGGCCGGCACGGCGGCCTTAGCGCGGCCGGGCATGCGGATCGACCTCGGCGCCATAGCCAAGGGCTACGCCGCCGACGAGGTGGCGCGCATACTCAAGGATCGCGGCGTGAAGGCCGCCATCGTCGACCTGGGCGGCAATATCATGGCCGTGGGAAAGAAGCCCGACGGTACGCCTTGGCGCATCGGCGTGCAGGATCCCTTCGACCAGCGCGGCGCGTACATCGGCCTGGCCTCGGTGCCAGGCGGCACCACGGTGGTCACGAGCGGCATCTATGAGCGATACTTTACCGGCCCCGCCGGCGAGCACTACCACCATATCCTGGACGTGACGACCGGCTATCCGGTCGTCTCCGACCTGGTCTCGGTAACCATCATCGCGAGCTCGTCCATGGACGCCGACGGCCTGTCGACGGCGGCCTTCGCCCTGGGCCTGGAGCGTGGCATGGCGCTGATCGAGTCGCGCAAGGAGGTCGAGGCGGTCTTCATCGATTCGTCCAGGCGCGTCTATCTAAGCTCCGGCGCCAAGGCGATCTTCCGCCTGACCGACCAGAACTTCACGCTCGCCAACTAGGCCGCGGCCGGTCCCGATTTAGCCAAGCCCAGGCGCATGAAGAGCCAGGGCGCGCCCAAGGATACCCAGGCGCCTATCAGGGCGTAGCGAACGAAGCGGAAGAGCGCGTAGAGCGACGAGCCTTCGCCGGGTAAGACGAGCTTGAGGCCGAAGTAGATCGCGCCGAGACCCAGGACGCCCAGGGCCAGGCGCGCCCCCTTGAGCTTGAGGCCACCCGCCTTGGCGTCGAAGCCGAATTTGTCGAAAAGGAAGATCGCGCCCAGGCAGGTGCCTAGGAAGACGCCCGAGAGGCGCGTGTCGCTCGGTAGGATGGCGTTCATGGCCAAGGACGCGAGCGCGGCCAGGACGAGCTTGGCCCGGAGCGGCGCCTTGCTCAGGAGCGCCTCGACGCGCGAGCCGTAGAAGAACCAGGCCAGCGCTATGCCCCAGCCCAAGGCCCAGCCCATGAGCACGTCGCTCGGGTAATGCACCCCCAGGTAGACGCGCGTGAAGCCCACGAGGAGCGGCACGGCCAGCGCCAGGATAAGGCCCCAGGGCCGCTTGATCTTGGGCCCCAGGAGCCCCCAGAAGGTGGCCGAACCCTGGGCATGGCCCGAGGGCATGGACAGGCTCGTCTCGTGCGACAGGCCTATGGTCGGGTCGACCGCGAAGGGGCGGGGTACGCCTAAGAGGACCTTCAGCCAGCTGTTGAGGAAGGACGAGGTCAGGAAGACGGCGCCGAAGCGCAGGCCGAAGCGGGCGTCGACGCACCAGAAGAAGACGGGCAGGGCGACGAGGTAGAAGTACTCGGAGCCGAGCTGGGTGATCGCCCGCATCGCGGCGGTCAGGGCCGGGCTTTCGATCGTCTGGACGGCCCGGATGAGGTCCAAGCCCCACGCTATCATCGCTTCCATGATCGCCTCCTATCGTCGGTAGAGCGGCTCCCGCCGCCTCAGCATCTCCTTGAACTCCGGCTCCGATACGGCTTCCGAAAATAGGAAGCCTTGGAAGCTGTCGCAGGAGATGGAATCTAAGAACTCCAGCTGCTCGAGCCGCTCTACGCCCTCGGCCACCACGCTGAAGCTCAGGGTGTGGGCTAGGTCGACGATGGCGGCCGCTATTACCCCGGCCTTGCGGTCCCAGGGCAGCGGCGCCACGAAGGAGCGGTCGATCTTGACCGTGTCTATGGGATAGTCCTTGAGCTTGGCGAAGGACGAGTAGCCGGTGCCGAAGTCGTCGATGGAGATCGCGGCGCCCAACTCCTTGATCAGGCGAAGCTTGCGTATGCCCTCGCTCTCGTTCTCCATGATGCCGCTCTCGGTGATCTCGAATTCCAGGAGCGTCGGATCGACGCCGCTCTCGTCGATGGCGGCCTTGATGCGGCCCACGAGGTCCTCGCGCCCGAATTGCCGGGGCGAGAGGTTGATGGATACCGGCGGCTGGGTCAGGCCAGCCCGTCGCCACGAGGCCGCCATCTCGCAGCTCATGCGCAGCATGAGCTCGCCTATGGAGTCTATGCTGCCCGACTTCTCGGCCACGTCGATGAAATAGGCGGGGTTCTTCAGCTCGCCGCTAGGATGGCGCCAGCGCACCAGGGCCTCGGCGCCGACGACCATGCCCTCGCGGTCGACCTTGGGTTGGAAGAAGGGCTCCAGGGTCTTCTGGCGTATGGCCTTGTACAGGTCCGCCTCTATCTTCTGCCGCTCGAGGAGCTGGCCGTTGAGCTCGGCGTCGAAGAGGCGGTAGCGGTCGCGCCCGGCCTCCTTGGCCATGTACAGGGCGGTCTCGGCGTTCCTCACCAGGTCCTCGGCCGTCGCCGCGTCGTTGGGGAAGAGCGCCACCCCGAAGGAGGCGGAGAGCTTGAGCTCCTCGCCGAGCTCCATGCGCAGCGGCTGCTCGAAGGCCGACTCGGCCTTGGCGATGATCTCCTTGATATGCTCCTTGGAGCGTATGTCCGGGAACATGGCGACGAATTTATCGCCGCGGTAGCGGGCCACCACGTCGTCGTTCCTGAAGGAGGCGCGCACGGCCTCCGCCGCCTCCTTAAGGACGCGGTCGCCGACTTCGGTGCCGTAGAGGTCGTTCACGCGCTTGAAGCGATCCAGGCCTATGACCATCACCCCCAGGACGCGGCCGCGGTTCCGGGCGATGAGCACCGCGCGCTCGGTCTCGCGCATGAAGCTCTCGCGGTTCAAGAGCCCGGTTAGCTGGTCGTAGCGCTGGTAATACTCGGCCTTGGCCTCGGCGCTCCGCTGGCGCGACAGGTCGCGCGCGCTGACGAGGATGCCGGCCAGGATGGGATTGTGCAGGTAGTTCGAGCCGCGGAGCTCGACCGGCAGGGCCACGCCGTCCTTGCGCAGCATAGTCAGGCCGGCGGAGAAGGTGGGGAGGCCCGAGACCAGGCTGGAGGAGAACATGGCGCGCTGGTCGCCGCGCTCCTCCTCGGCTACGAGCTCGAAGAAGTCGCGGCCGTAGAGCTCGGCCGGCTCGTAGCCCAGGAGCGGCAGGCTGGACGGCCCGGCCTCGCGCACCCGTCCGGCGGCGTCCAGGCAGAGGACCATGGCGTCGTCATGGCCTAGGAGCGCCTGATAGCGGGCCTTCTCCAGGGCCATGGCCTCGTTCGAACGCCGTAGCTCCTCGTCCTTACGCCTGAGCGCCGCGTTGGCCGCGGCGAGCTCGGCCTCGAGCGCGCTAAGCTTGCCCCGCGCGCTCTCGGCGGCCTTCAGGGCGAGGGAGCTGCGGCGCGACGATATGGCCATGGCCGAGAGGACCAGGATGTCTAGGGCGGCGCCCGCCATGAGCAGGGGGAACGAGGGGCCGGCGGGGGGCGCCCAGCTGAGGCGGCCCGCGTCGGCCAGGCCGAGCATGACGAGGAGGGCGGCGAAGGCGGCGCCGAGCCCGACGAAGCCGGCGTTCGGCCCCAGAAGCAGGCCTGAGATGAGCGGGAAGGCCAGCATCCAGACGAAGCCCTCGCCGTAGGGGCCGCCTATGGCGAAGGCGGCGCAGGCGAAGGCGTAGCTTAAGGCCGTAAAGACGAGGAAGTAGGGCGTGCCGCGAAGCCTCCGCGTGAGGAACATCGCGGCGGCGGCGACCAGGAGGGCGGAGCGAAGGTAGAGCATGGGGCCGGGGCGCCCCGAGACCGCCTCTATGACGTAGGGAGCGAGGTTCACCGAGCCCAAGACGAAGAGGGCCAGGAGGAGGACGCGTATGCCCCGTTCCCAGGATGGATCCGGGGTTCCAGGCGACGGTCGGCTTCGGATAACCGGCTCTCCGTCGGGGGTGATCGCCGCCCGCACCAGTTCCGCCAGGCTTGCCGCGACGCTCAAGAGGGCTTCTTTGGCGGATTCGCGCATAGTTCGGCAGATCGGAAGAGCACACGTCTGAACTCCAGTCACCGAATACGATCTC
>CALKWG010000024.1 GCA_938004315.1 uncultured Spirochaetaceae bacterium | reverse complement strand
ATCGATTAGACTTTTAAGGAGCACGACATGAACGCGAACGAGATCAAAGCGCTGATCGACAAACTGTCGACCAAGAAGATCGACATGTACCGCAAGGACTTCCTCCTCACCTGGGAGAAGAGCCGCGACGAGCTCGAGGCTACCTACCTCGTGGCCGACGTCCTGCGCGAGCTGCGCCAGGCGAATATCGACACCCGCCTGTGGCAGAACGGCATCGCGGTCTCCAACTTCCGCGACAACTCCACCCGCACCCGCTTCTCCTACGCCAGCGCCTCCGACCTCCTGGGCCTCTACGTCCAGGATCTGGACGAGGGCAAGAGCCAGATCGCCCACGGCGAGACCGTCCGCGAGACCGCCAACATGATCAGCTTCCTCACCGAGGCCATCGGCATCCGCGACGACATGTACCTGGGCGAGGGCGACAAGTACCAGCGCGAGGTCGCCAAGAGCCTAGACGAAGGCGTGGCCGCCGGCGTCCTTCCCGACCGCCCCACCGTGGTCAACCTCCAGAGCGACATCGACCACCCCACCCAGTCCATGGCCGACATCCTGCACCTGGCCCACTACTTCGGCGGCCTCGATAAGCTCAAGGGGAAGAAGATCGCCATGACCTGGGCCTACAGCCCCTCCTACGGCAAGCCGCTGTCCGTGCCCCAGGGCATCATAAGCCTGGCCAGCCGCTTCGGCATGCAGGTGAGCCTGGCCCATCCCCAGGGCTACGACCTCATCCCCGAGACCGTGGCGCTCTCTAAGAAGCAGGCCGAAGCCTCCGGCGGCTCCTTCCAGCACGTCAACTCCATGGACGAGGCCTTCAAGGACGCCGACATCGTCTATCCCAAGAGCTGGGCGCCCTACGACGTGATGCAGAAGCGCGTGCCGCTCCTCCACGCCGGCGACCAGGCCGGGCTCAAGGAGCTTGAGAAGCAGTGCCTGGCCAATAACGCCAAGTTCATGGACTGGGAGTGCACCGAGGAGAAGATGAAGCTTACCAAGGGCGGCAAGGCCCTCTATATGCACTGCCTCCCGGCCGACATCACCGGCGTCTCCTGCAAGGCCGGCGAGGTCGCCGCGAGCGTCTTCGACCGCTACCGCGACGACACCTACCGCGAGGCTAGCTACAAGCCCTATATCATCGCCGCTATGATACTCCTGGGTAAGCGCAAGGACCCGGCCGCTACCTTGAAGGCCCTCCTTGATCGCGCCGCCCCGCGCATGATCCTCTAGTCCTCTTCCTTTCCCTTTCCGGGAGAGGAACCAACGCCGGCCTCCGCCGCTGGGCGGAGGCCGGGACGGACTCCCCGGCGGCCGAGCCGCCGGGACCAGAGTTCGCGACGGTTCCCCTCCCGGGCCCTTCCTTCCCTTATAAGGACGGCGAAGCGGCGACCTAGAGCCGAACCGCGCCCTGCAGTCCCTCCGGCGGTAGGTGGCAATAGATATGGTGCGTCGCCGACAGCGCGAGGCGGGGCGGCGGCGTCTCGTCGCAGATAGGCCCGATCTTCTTGTGGCAACGGCCGGCGAAGGGACAGCCGCGTATCGGCCGCGTCGGATCGGGCGGCGAGCCCTTGAGCCGTATGGGCTTGTCGCGCCTGGCCGGATCGACCTCGGGGGCGGCGGAGAGCAACGCCTCCGTATAGGGATGGTACGGCGGGGTAACTACCTCGTCGCGGCGGCCGTACTCGCAGACGCGGCCGAGGTACATGACCAGCACGTGGTCGCTGACGTAATTGACCACGTTCAGGTCGTGGGATATGAACAGATACGAGGCGCCGCTCTCAGCCTGCAGCTCGTTGAGCAGGTTCAGCACCGAGGCCTGGACCGACACGTCCAAGGCCGAGGTCGCCTCGTCGCAGACGAGTAGCTTAGGGGACGATAGGAAGGCACGGGCGAGGGCCACGCGCTGCTTCTCGCCGCCGCTTAATCGCCGCGGCCGCCTGGAAAGGTACTCTTCCCCCAAATCGACCTTGCGCAGCATCTCCACGGCCCTTCGTCGGCGCTCGGCCGGGTCCTTCACGCCCAGGAGCTTCTTAAGGGGGCGCTCGAGGATGGCCTGGACCGAAAACGATGGGTTTAGCGAACGCCCCGGGTTCTGGAAGATCAGCTGAACTTCGCGCAGCGCGCGCCGGTCACGGCGCTGCCAGGAACCGGCGATCTCGCCGCCGTCGAAAAGTATCGCCCCGCGATCGGCGGCCGCCAGGCCCGCGATGACGTGCCCGGCTGTGCTCTTGCCGCAGCCCGACTCGCCCACGACGCCGAGCACGTCATCCTTAAACAGCTCGAAGTCGACCCCGTCGAGCGCTCGGACCGTCTTCTTCTGATTCCTATAGAATTTTCCCACGCCGCGCAGGGAAAGGAGCGGCTCGGGGCCGTTTTCGTCGGAGGTCGCCTCCCGCACCTCGGCCCCCGCTATCTCGGGCACCGCGCCCGTCGCGCGCGCGGCGGCCTCGGCCTCCCGCGTCCATGGCCGCTCGTCGGCGTAGGCGCGGCCGCAGGCGGCGAAGTGGCCCGGCTCCAGCTCCGCCAGGCCGTAGTCGTCCTCGCAGCCGGGCGAGCGCTTAACGCAGCGCTCGGCGAAGGGGCAGCCCTCCTCGTCCGCGCTTCGGCGCTTGACGTAGCCGGGGATCGTGTTTAAGGCCGTCAATTCCTTCTTGACGCCGGCGCGGGGCATGCAATTGATAAGGGCGCGCGTATACGGGTGCTCGGGTCGCTCATAGATGCGTTCCTGAGGGCCGTGCTCCACGATCTCGCCGCGGTACATGACGGCCACGCGGTCGGAAACCTTATTCACGATGCCGATGTCGTGCGAGATGTAAATCATCGACATGTCGTAGCGCTCTTTAAGCCCGGCCACAATGTCCAGTATTACGGCCTCGGTGGTCACGTCGAGGGCGGTCGTCGGCTCGTCTAGGATCATGATATCCGGCCGGCAGAGCAGCGCCATGGCGATGCAGACGCGCTGTTGGATGCCGCCGCTGATCTGGTGCGGATAGCGCCTGGCCACGCCCTCCGGGTCGCCGAGCGAAAGCTCGCGGAGGGTCGTCAGGCTCGCCTCCCGCGCCTCATCCTTGCCCAGGTTTCGGTGGGCGCGCGACACTTCGTCGAGCTGCTCGCCTATCGTGAGCGACGGGTTGAGCGCGGAATACGGGTTCTGGTACACCATGGCGATGCGGTTGCCGCGGATCTCGCGCATCTCCCGCTCTGACTTTAGGAGGAGATCCTGGCCCTTGAAGAGCACGGCCCCGCTCCGCCTCGCGCCGGCGCTCAGGTAATCCATGATCGCGTAGGAGAGCGTGCTCTTCCCGCAGCCGGACTCGCCGATGACGCCTAGAGTCTCGCGCCGCCCGAGGTCGAAGGACAAGTCGCGTACGGCTACGACCTCGCCGTCGGGGCTGGGGAAGCGCACGCCGAGGTTACGCACGGATAGGAGAGGTTTATTCGTCATGTATAAGCGCCTTAGCTAAGAAATCGGATATCAGGGAGACGGCGATGACCAAGGAAGCGATGGCCAAGGAAGGATAGAGCACCGCCCACGGGGCCTCCCGTATCACGGTCTTGTTCTCGATGACCATCATCCCCCAATCCGGCGTCGGGGGCTGCAGGCCCACGCCGAGGAAGCCCAGCGACGCGATCATCATGATCGAATAGGCGAAGCGCGCGGTGACCTCGACCAGGATGGGGCCGATCGCGTTCGGCAAGATCTCGACGAACATAATGTACGCGTGGGACTCGCCCCGCAGGCGCGCCGCGTCGACGTACTCCAGGCTCTTGCACGAAAGCAAGGCGCTCCTGGCAACCCGCGCCGTCGCCGGCGTATAAGCGATTGAGACGATGAGGGTGAGCGCGCCGACGGAGGAGTCGCCCAGCGCGCCGAGCACCACCATGGAGAGCACCAGGGGCGGTATGGCCATGAGGATGTCCAGGAAGCGCATAAAGGCCGCGTCGATCTTCCCGCCGAAATAGCCCGCGGAGAAGCCGAGCGCGACGCCGGCGACGGACGAGAACAGGCTCGTGAGCAGGGCCACGCTCAGGATGGAGCGGCTCCCGTATACGATGCGGGATAAAATATCCCGTCCCAACGCGTCGGTACCCAGCGCGTGGCCGTTAAGTCCGGGAGCGCTCAGCTGGCTTTCCATATCCATGGCCGTGTGGCTGAAGCGTAGCACGGAGGGCCCGACGAGGGCGAGGACGACCCAGGCTGCCAGCGCGACGAGGCCGACGGCGGCCGCGGGGTTGCGCCTCAAAGCATAGCCCAGCTTATTCATAAGCGCCTCCCGAGAATCGAATGCGCGGGTTTAGGAATCCGTAGAGCAGGTCGGTCGCCGTCGTGGAGATTACGTAGACAGCTGTGATGAAGAGGACGCAGGCCTCGATCAGAGGGAGGTCAAGGGTCTTGACGGCCGACAGGGTAAGCGAACCCAGGCCCGGGTAGCCGAACAGCGTCTCCACGACGATGAGGCCGCCGAAGAGCCAGCCCATGTTCATGCCGATGACCGTTACGGTGGGCAATAGCGCGTTCTTAAGCGCGTGCCTAAAGATCACGCGGCGCCGAGGCAGGCCCTTGAGTACGGCGGCCCGCACGTAATCCGATTTCATGACGCCGATCATGGCCGAGCGCTGCATGCGCGACACGTAGCCGAACATGACGAAGGTGACCGAGAGCGCCGGCAGGACGAGTATCTCCAGGTTCTGCCAGAGGCTCTCGCCCATCGGGATCATGCTGGCTATGGGAAGGAGCTTGAGCCGCACCGAGAAGAGCGCCATGAGGAGTATGCCGGATACGAACTCCGGCAGGGCCATGGTGGCCAAGCCGAAGAACGAAATGATCGAATCGCTGAGCTTGCCGGCCCGTATGCCGGCCAGCACGCCGAAGACTATCGACAGCGGCACGAAGATCAGGAAGGAAGCCGCTGCCAGCGTGATGGAGGCGCCTACGCGCCGCCAAAAGATATCCGCTATGCGGACGCCCCTCATGTACGCCGACTCGCCCAGGTCGCCCCGCAGGACGCCGCCGGCCCAGCGGGCGTAGCGCGCCAGGGCGGGGTCGTCGAGGCCCATGGCCTCGCGGAGCGAGGCCACGGCCTCCGGGGTGGCGCTCTGGCCCAGGATACGCTGGGCGGCGTCGCCGGGGATCAGTTCGACGAGCATGAAGATCACCAGGGACATGGCGACCAAGGTGAGCGCCATGCCGCCTAGTTTCTTAAGGACGAGGGACGCCACGCTTAGCGGTCCTCGCCGACGTAGGTATGCTTGTACTGCGGCAGCATCGTGATCGGCTGCCTATAGTCCTTGACCTCGTCGCGTAGCGCGACCAAGTACGGGACCTGCACGTTGATGAGGGTCCCGGCCTCGTAGAACCGTTCCTGCAGGGCGCCGTAGAGCTCGCGGCGCTTCCCGTCGTCGACTTCGCGCAGGATGCCTTCGATATAGCCGTCGACGACGGAGTCGGCGATATGGGACTCGTTCCAGGGGCCCTTGGAGTGGAAGGCGAGGTTTAGGAGGACCGAAGGGTCCACGCGGCCGCCCCAACCGGTAATGAGCATGGGGCCGTTCATCCAATGCTGCGAGAGGTAGATGTCGCGCGGGTAACCCTTAAGCAGGATGTTGAAACCCGCCTCGGCGGCCAGTTCCTTGACCGCCTGGGCCAGGGCCGGGCTGTACGGGTGGTCGGAGGCGTAGAAGAGCTCGACGTCCAGCCCGTTCGGATAACCGGCGGCCGCCAGGAGGCGTTTCGCCTCCGCGACGTCGCGGCCCCGTGCGGGCAGCTCGCGGTATTGGGCGAGCATGTTCATAATCGGCGTCTCGTTATAGAACACGTCGACCCCGAGCTCGCCCTGGGCGGCCTTGGCCAAGATGGCCGGATCCATGGCGTACTTCATCGCGAGGCGCACGCGATTATCGTCGAAGGGCGGCCTATCGGCGGCCATGGCTATGAAGCGCTGCTCCTGGTAGGGCGACACGACCGCGTATCCCGAGAGGTTCTCAAGGCGGCGCTTGATGAGCGGGGTCACCTGGGGTACGACGTCGACCTTGCCGGCCTCGAGCATGGCCACGCTGGAGTCTATATCGGGTACGAAGTAGATCAAGAGCTCGTCGGCGAGCGGGTAGCCCTCCTCCCAGAAATCGGGATTCCGGACCAGGTGCGCCGACTCCTTCGGGGTTAGGGCCTTTACCTTAAAGGCTCCCGTGCCCATGGGCGCGACCTCGCCCTTGGCGGCGTAATCGTACTCGGAAGAGAGCACGGCCATGTTGTAGTCGGTCATCTGGTAGATGAAGGTCGGGCGGACCTCCTTGAGCCGTATGATTACCGTATGCGCATCCGGGACCTCGACCGATTCCACGACGGAAAAATCCTGCGCCTTCAGGTGGCCCAGCCCGGGATCCTGCGTACGCTCGATGGTGAACTTCACGTCGGCGGCGTCGAAGGGGCTTCCGTCATGGAAGCGAACTCCCTGCCTGAGCTTAAGCTCCCAGGTCCGGCCGTCTTCGCTCGCCCAGGAGAGGGCCAAGGCCGGGGAAAGCTCGCCGCTTTCGGGATCTATCTCTACGAGGTAGTCGTAGACGCTCGCGTTCAAGCTGAACGCTTGGCCGTCCCATACGCCGGGCGTTATGAGATTCGGCACCTGCTCGGCTACCCTGATCCTAGAAGGCACCGCGTCTTTCTTCGCATCCCCTCCGCAGGCCGAGAGGGAAAGAGCCAGTATCGCGGACAACACCATGCCGGTGCGTAGGTGGTTCTTCATCGAGACTCCTTTCATGTCATCATATTACATACTATGCTATGCATTTTTACAGCTTATGTCAACCTATTGCTATGTATTCTATGCTTTATTAGAACTTCATTTACTTATTATATATATCTTTATACTATGCCGAATCTTTTTTATGATACAATTGATTGCTTCTTATCGTATATCTAAAGGTGTACACTATACAAAAAGGACGCCCTAAACTACACTCTGGCCTAGTAAGGAGCGATCTATTCCGTGCACGAAGAAATGATCCATGCCGTTATCTCAAATTTACGGAAGATAAGCCGGGCCATCGAGCTTCATTCACGCATGCTCCTGAAGGAGTATGGCCTGACGAGCCCGCAGCTGACGATCCTGACCACGCTGGAGCGCATCGGCCCGCTGCCGGTTACCGATCTATCCAGGCGCATCAGCCTGAGCCAGGCCACCGCGACGAACATACTCGGTCGCCTGGAGCAGCAAGGCTTCGTGACGCGCTCGCGCCGCGGCGATGATAAGCGCATGGTCTATATCGAGCTTACGGACAAGACGCGCGCCATACTCGCCTCTAAGCCGAGCCCCCTCAATAGGCAGTTCTTAGGCCGCTTTCAGAAGCTCGAGCCTTGGGAGCAGACTTCGCTGCTCTCCTCCCTTCAGCGCATAGCCGCGCTGATGGGCGCCGAGGAGGATGAAGAGGCGCCGCTCGCGCGAATCGAGTAAGGCCGGCGCGGCCATGGAGCCGCAACGACATCAAAGATCGCAAGTTAACGAGCCCAAAGTGGAAGGAAGAGAGGACGCCTATGCGCGTTCATCATATAGCGATCTGGACGCGAGACATCGATAGGCTCTCGGCGTTCTACGAGCGACATTTCGGCGCTAAGAAGGATGAGAGGTACGCGAACGAGAAGACCGGCTTCACGTCGTACTTCCTACGTTTCGACGACGGAGCCAGCATCGAGCTCATGAATATGGCTTCGATACCCGAGAACAAGAACGAAGTGCCGGGCCCCGAGCAACGCCGCAGATCCATAGTCGGCGTTTTTACATCCTGTA
>CALKWG010000023.1 GCA_938004315.1 uncultured Spirochaetaceae bacterium | reverse complement strand
GGTAGTATGAGACTTTGTTGCGTCGGGAACGCGCTCGTCGACGTGGCCGCCGAGGTGCCGGCCGGATTCCCCGGGAGCTTAGGCCTCAAGCCGGGGAGCACCGAGCATGTCCCGAGGGAAGCCGTAGAGAAGACCGTAAGCCGCGTCGACGCCAGGCGCCTGAGCGCCGGAGGGGGCGCGGCCAATAGCGCGCGGGCCTACGCGGCCCTGGGCGGGCAAGCTTCATTCTTCGGCGTTGTCTCGGACGACGATTGGGCTACGGCCTTCAGGCACGGCCTGTCCTTGGCCGGGGTCGAGCCGGAGCTGCGGATCGCGGACGGCGGTACCGGCCTCTTCGTCGCGCTCTTCGAGCCCGACGCCGCTAAGACGATCATCGTCAATCCCGGCTCATCGCTGAGCGCCCATGCGGGAGAGCTACCGAGCTACTTCTTCGCCGACGGCTCGGCCCTCTACCTGAACGGCTTTACCGCGCAGGCTCCCGGCTTCATCGACGGCATAGCCGCCCGCGCGGCCGAGGGCGACGCGCCTCTGGCCTTCGACGTGGCCGGCAAGCGCCTGGCCGCCTCCGAGCGGACAAGCTTCTTGAAGCTCATACGCGAACGTTGCGCGTGGACCTTTATGAACGAGGACGAGTACGTCGCCCTGGCAGAGGACGAAGTCGAATCCTCGCTGCGATCGTTCTCCAAGGACAACAAAGGGCTCATCGTCGTGAAGAGGGCGGAGGCCGGGGCTGTCTGCGTCCGTGACGGCGAGCTCTATGAAAGCCCCGTGCGTAGCCTCCGCGGCGTGGATACGACCGGCTCGGGCGACGCCTTCGCCGCCGGCTTCCTCGCGGGGGTGTTCTCAGGCGCCTCGCTGCCCCGGTGCCTGCGCCTGGCGAACTGGACGGCCGAGCATGCCATCCAGCTCGGCCCGACCAAGCTGCGGCGAGACTGCTTGAAACAGGGGCTTCTAAGCCTCGTTAGCTAAGCTAAAGAACCCGACGCGAACCACCGCTAAAACTCTGTTTTTACCCGTCATAATCTTGCCCGAAGCGGCCAAAACTCTATATTTTATGGTCATAATCCTTTGAAAGGACGGCGTAACATGCCCGACAACCAAATCATTCCTATAGAGATGATACTGCCGAACAAGATACCTATCATACCGCTGAACGGGAAACCGATATTCCCCGGCATCTTTACGCCCATCATGCTCGGGAGCCAAGAGGATATCCGCACCGTGGACGACGCCGTGCAGTCCGACGGCATCGTGGGCCTGGTGCTCCTGCGCGAGGATACCGAGAAACCGAGCGCGAGCGACCTGCACCAGGTCGGCACGGTCGCCAAGATCGTCAAGCGCATCAACCTGCCCGACGGCTCGGTCAACATTTTCATCTCGACCTTGAAGCGTTTCAAGATCAAGAAGGCGCTGTCCAAGGAGCAGCCCATCGTCGCCGCGGTGGAGTACCTCGACGACCAGGGCGAGGGGCCGGACGAGATCAAAGCCCTGACCCGCGCGCTCATCTCCGAGATGAAGCAGGTCTCCGAGAACAACCCCCTGTTCTCCGAAGAGATGCGCCTCAACATGATCAACATCGACCACCCGGGGAAGATAGCCGACTTCATAGCGAGCATCCTCAACATCGATAAAAACGAGCAGCAAAAGATCCTCGAGCTCCTCGACGTGCGCGAGCGCATGGAGCGCGTGCTCATCTTCATCAAGCGCGAGCAGGAGCTCATGCGCATCCAGAAGCGCATCCAGACCGAGATCAACGAGAAGATCGAGAAGAGCCAGCGCGAGTACTTCCTTAAGGAGGAGCTTAAGGCGATCAAGCAGGAGCTCGGCATGCCGGCCGACGCCAAGAGCTCCGACTACCAGCGCTTCAGGGAGAGGATCGAGACCTTCGGGTTCACAGGCGAGGTGAAGGAGCTCGTGGAGCAGGAGCTGGAGAAATTCGGGCTCATGGAGCCGAACTCCAGCGAGTTCATCGTGACCCGGAACTGGCTCGAGCTCATCTGCAACCTGCCGTGGAAGGCGGAGCCGGCCAAGGACTTCGACATGAAGGCCGCGCGCGAGATCCTCGAGGGCGACCACTACGGCCTTAAGGACGTGAAGGACCGCATCGTCGAGTACCTGGCGGTTCGTAAGCTCAAGCGCGACTCCAAGGGCTCGATACTCTGCTTGGTCGGCCCGCCGGGCGTGGGCAAGACCAGCGTCGGCCGCTCCGTGGCGCGCGCCCTAGGCAAGGAGTTCTTCCGCTTCAGCGTGGGCGGCATGCGCGACGAGGCCGAGATCAAGGGCCATCGCCGCACCTACGTCGGCGCGCTGCCGGGCAAGATCATCCAGGGCCTTAAGATCACCAAGGCCAAGGACCCGGTCTTCATGATCGACGAGATCGACAAGATGGGCTCGAGCTACCAGGGCGACCCGTCGAGCGCCCTCCTCGAGGTACTGGACCCGGAGCAGAACTTCGCCTTCCGCGACCATTACCTGGACCTGCCCTTCGACGTCTCGAACGTGTTCTTCATCGTCACCGCGAACACCCTGGACACCATACCCGGGCCCCTGCGCGACCGCATGGAGATTATCCAGCTGCCCGGCTACGTGGATACCGAGAAGCTCGAGATAGCCAAGCAGTACCTCATCCCCAAGAGCCTCGAGAAGAACGGCCTCAA